>JAUXFU010000097.1 GCA_030622705.1 Candidatus Omnitrophota bacterium
GACGTCACAAAAGTGCCGTCCTTGATTATATATGGATATTTTAATTACTGGTGGCGCGGGTTTTATCGGTTCGCATCTATGCAGGAGATTGTTAGAACAAGGGGGTGGACCATACGGTTCATCCAAGGATAATACTGTTATCTGCGTGGATAATTTTATTACCGGCCGGGAAGATAATATCAAGGATTTATTACCCCGCAGGGGGTTTAAACTGATAAAACATGATATCACCCAGCCGTTATATTTCGCTGAAGGCTTAGACTGGGTAATGCATTTTGCCTCGCCTGCTTCGCCTAAGGATTATTTAGAGCATCCCATAAAGACCGTTAAGGTTGGCACACTTGGAACGCATAATTGCTTAGGCATAGCCAAGGCCAAAAAAGCCAGATTCTTTCTTGCTTCTACTTCAGAGATTTACGGAGACCCCCTGGTACATCCCCAGCCTGAGGAATACTTCGGCAATGTAAATTGTATCGGGCCGCGGTCTTGTTACGATGAGGCCAAGCGCGCGGGGGAAGCGATGACCTTTGCTTACCGCAGACAGCACAACATAGATGTAAAAATCATAAGAATATTTAATACCTATGGCCCGTTAATGCGCCTGGATGACGGCAGGGTGATTTCTAATCTTATTTATCAGGCATTAACCGGCCGTGACCTTACGGTATACGGCGATGGCTCTCATACGCGCTGCTTCTGCTATGTAGATGATTTAATCGATGGGATTGTCAAGTTTATGCGGGTTGATTATCCCGGACCGTTAAATTTAGGGAATCCTAATGAATTCACGGTTATGCAGCTGGCAGATAAGATACTTAGTCTGAGTAATTCAAAATCCAGAATTCAGTTTTTTCCTTTGTCTCAGGATGATCCTAAGAGAAGGCGGCCGGATATCACCAAGGCCGCAGATTTGCTTAACTGGCATCCGGGGATATCCCTGGATCAGGGGATCAAGAAGACAATTGACTGGTTTAAACATAAACTTAAGGGGGATAGGTTATGATTGATGGCGTCGGGGTTAAAACATTAAAGGTAATTCCGGATGACCGGGGCAGGCTAATGGAGATTTTACGGGTTTCACAAACCGGGGTTCAGCCTCAGCAGGTTTATTTAACAACCGCGTATGAGGGCGTGGTAAAGGATAAAACAAATTTCCATATGCATAAAAAACAAACTGATTTTTTCTGCTGCGTTAAAGGCAGGATAAAACTTGTTTTAGTCGACCTAAGGCAACAGAGTAAAACAAACGGCCGGATCGATGAATTGGAAATCGGAGAAGAAAATTTTTGCCTGGTGATCATACCGAAAGAGGTGCTTCACGCGTTCAAAAGCCTAAAGGGTGAAGCAATTATAATCAATTGTATTGACAATGAGTATAACCGTCAAGACCCGGATGAGATTAGAGTCAAAAATAACTATTACGACTGGGATAAATTATGTCCGGTGAAATCGATAGAGAGAAAAGCTTAAAAGATGAAACCACAAGATTCCACAGATTTACACATTATTTTAAACTCTGTGGCCTCTGTGGTTAGGCTTTTGATGAAAGGCAGGCAATAATGAAAGGGGTAATTTTAGCGGGCGGTTTGGGTAAGCGGCTTGAGCCGTTAACCAGAATTACCAATAAGCATTTGCTCCCGGTATACCGTTTACCGTTAATCTACTATCCTATTCAAACCCTGGTTGAGGCGGGAATAAGGGATATTATGATTGTTACCGGCGGGGGTAATGCCGGGGATTTCCTGAGGCTTTTAGGAAACGGCCGGGAATTCGGCCTTAAGCATATTAACTATACCTACCAGCGCGGCGAAGGAGGGATCGCCGATGCTTTGAGTTTAGCCGAGCATTTTGCCGATAAGCAAAAGATTTTAGTTGTTTTAGGCGACAATATTATTGAAAAATCAATAAAAAAATACACGCAGAAATTCTCTTCGCAGGCGAAAGGGGCGAGAATCCTGATTAAGCGGGTTCCTGATCCGCAGAGATTCGGCGTAGTTGAGCTTAGGGCCAAGAAAATTATCGCAATCTCCGAAAAGCCAAAAAAGCCTAAATCGAATTATATTGTTACCGGGATTTATATGTATGACAGCCGGATTTTTGACATTATCCGCACCCTGAAGCCGTCCCGGCGGGGCGAATTAGAAATAACCGATGTTAATAACGCCTACCTTCGAAGCGGCGAGCTTTATTATGATATCCTTGAGGGTTTCTGGACGGATTGCGGTATGCCTGAGAGTTTATACAAGGCCACGACCTTAGTAAGGAATAAAGTGTTGAGAGAAAATAAGGATACTGGGTAATTTCCAAACCCCAATCTTTCAATAACCCAATTCCCTAATTACTGATTCAGTGTAACTGTTTTAAAACAGGCAGGACTATGAAAATTCTGGTAACCGGCGGCGCAGGCTTTATCGGCTCAAATTTTATTCGCCGTATTTTAAATAATTACCCCGAATATAAGATTATCAACCTTGATAAACTCACCTATTGCGGAAACCTTGAGAACCTAAAGGATATCGAAAATAACCCAAACTACAGATTCGTCAAAGGGGATATCTGCGATAGCAGGGTTGTAGATACATTAATCAAGGATGCGGATATAGTTGTTAATTTCGCCGCCCAGACCCACGTGGATAGGTCAATTACCTTGCCTGAAGATTTTATTCATACCAATGTTTTCGGGACATGCGTTTTATTGGAGTCAGCGAGAAAACATAATATCTCCAAATTCGTTCATATCTCAACAGACGAAACCTATGGCTCAAGGCAGCAGGGCTCATTTAAAGAAGCGGATGCCCTGCGTCCCAACAGCCCTTACGCCGCCAGCAAGGCGGGCGCGGATTTATTATGCCGCGCGTATTTCGTAACCCATAAATTGCCGGTAATCATTACCCGCAGCAGCAATAATTTCGGTCCTTATCAGTACCCGGAGAAGGTAATACCTTTATTTATTACTAATTCCCTGGAGGATAAAAAGGTTCCTTTATACGGGGACGGGCTTAATGTGCGTGATTGGTTATTCGTTGAGGATAACTGCGCGGCAATAGATTTGGTTTTTCATAAAGGCTTACCCGGCGAGATTTATAATATAGCTTCAGGTAATGAAAAGACCAATATAGAGTTAACCGGACTTATTCTAAGCATAACGGGAAAGCCAAAAAGCCTGATTGAGTACGTCAAGGATCGTCTTGGGCATGACCGGCGCTACAGTATAGATTGTAGTAAAATAAAGAGTCTTGGCTGGCAGCCGCAGTATCAATTTGAACCCTCATTAAAGGAAACAATAGCATGGTATCAGCGTAATCAACAATGGTGGAGAAAATTAAACTCCTGATTACCACTTTTATCATTTTGTTCGAAGCGAAACTTCGAACAGCCGGGGATTTAACATATAGATATGAGAAATAAATCATAACTCTGCGGTAATATTAGATTATTACTTAACAGAATCTCATTGTAGATGTAGATAAATATGTTATAATTTTGTTGATGAAAAAAGCTATTAATAACTGGATAAAATCTAGTGAATATGATATCAAAACAGCCGATGCTATGTTTAAAAGCAAACGATTTGTTTACGTTATTTTTATGTGTCATCTATCGGCAGAAAAGGCGTTAAAAGCAATCGTTGTCAACAAGACTAAAAAAATTCCTCCGAAAACTCATGATTTATTTTATCTTGTTAAATTAGCCGCTGTTGATATTCCGGGTATTCATAAACCTCTAATAGCGCATTTAAATGAAGTAAGTATTCCAACAAGATACCCTGAGGATATATCTAAATTGATAAAAGAGTATAATAAACAGGTAGCCCAAAGGTATTTGAAAGAGACAAAAGGAATATTAAAATGGTTAAAAGCCCAAATCAAATAAAAAATTTAATCAAAAATCTTGTTACCTCCCTTAAGGCACAGGGTATAAGGGTAAATAGATTAATTCTCTTTGGTTCATATGTCAATGGGACCCCTAAGCCTTACCGCGATATAGATATTGCTGTGATATCGTCTAGTTTCAATAATAAAAGTTTGTTGAAACGCCAAGAATTATTAGGCGAAGCGATTTTTCCATTAGGAGAGCCCATTGAGGCTTTAGGCTATAGTTATAGGGAGTTCAAGAAACCCGGAATGCTTTCTTTCCTTTCTGAGATACTTTCTAAAGGCAAAGTAATTTATAAAGGATAAATCATTCTTCTTATTGATTCCTGCGCGATAATTCAAAGAGAACCTCTGGATATCTCTACTCTTCCTTTATTTCCTGTTAAGACATGAAAAAGATAAATCATAACTACGCGGTAATATTAGCCGGGGGTCAGGGCAGTCGCTTCTGGCCGTTAAGCCGCAGTCATAGCC
>JAUXFU010000051.1 GCA_030622705.1 Candidatus Omnitrophota bacterium
GGTTTATCAGGGTCAGAAGATAGCTGATGTTGATGGTGCTATATCTAGTTGTATCCATACTTGCGTTTCCGGCAAGGTTAGCGCTATTGAGAATTGCCCGCATCCTACCTTGGGAGTATGTAAAGCAATAGTTATTGATGCCTCGTCTCCTGTCGTCATCGATCCTGAGTACAGTCAAAGGCCCGAGAATGCGCTATACCCGTCACCTGAAGAGATAGAGAAAATAACTCCTGAGGCAATACGCAGGATTGTCCGTGAGGCAGGCATTGTGGGTATGGGCGGAGCGGGTTTTCCTACTCAGATTAAATTAACGCCTCCTAAACAGGTAGATACCCTTATCTTAAATGGCGCGGAGTGCGAGCCGTATTTAACCGGCGATTACCGGCTAATGATTGAGAAGACCGATGAGATTCTTAAGGGTGTTGAGCTGGTTACGCGTTGTTTAGGGATAAAACAAATTTTTATTGCCATTGAGGATAATAAACCCGAAGCCATAAAGTCTTTTAAATCGATTCTCGCACGAGCATCGAGTATCGAGCATCCAATTTCGATAAAAGTAGTGGTCCTGCGCTCTCAATATCCCCAAGGCGGGGAAAAACAGTTAATCAAAAATATCTTAAGAAAAGAGATCCCTGCGGGTAAACTTCCTTTTGATGTCGGTGTTCTGGTTGATAATGTAGCTACTGTATTGGCAATATTTGAGGCAGTCTGTAAAAATAAACCTCTTTACGAACGAGTGGTAACTGTAACCGGCGACTGTTTGGCGAATCCCAGAAACCTAATTGTGCGTATCGGCACCCCGGTTAAGGATTTGATTGAGTTTTGTCAGCCCTTGATTAAAGATCCGGTTAAGATGATTATTGGCGGCCCGATGATGGGTATTGCTCAATATACTGAGATGATGCCGGTAGTTAAAACCAGCAGCGGGGTTATTTTATTAAGCAGCGAAAAAGTACAGATATACAAAGAGGATGCCTGTATTCGCTGCGGAGAGTGTGTACGTAGTTGTCCGGTTGGCCTTGAGCCTTGCCTGATTAGCCTCGCAGTCGAGCGCAATAATTTTGAATTAGCAAAGAGCTATTCGCCTTTGGATTGTATTGAATGCGGCCTGTGTGCTTATTTATGTCCGGCAAAGAGAAATTTGGTACAGTCAATAAAGTATGCTAAATTGAAGGTTAAATGAAGACATTAGGTTATGGAGCTCGAAGAGCGACATAACCTATAAGTCTAAATTTGACCCCGCCCTCTATGCAAGGGAGCAATTTTTTAAGGGCTTAGAGGGCGGGGTTCAATTCGCCCTGTACCATATGGCGTAGGACTCATTGAAGATGAAAGATATTATAAGATATAGTATTGTGCTTTTTATGATTTGTTTAGTTTCCGGCGGGATACTCGGTTTAATTTATAGTATTGCCGAACCGCGAATTATCGAGCAGTTACGATTAGAAGAGCAGAGAGCAATAGCACAGGTCCTGCCGCAGGCAGCACAGCTAATTGAGAAGATCGAAGAAGAGGATTTAGTTTTCTATAGGGCAAAGGACGCAAGGGGCAGAATTTTTGCCTATGTTGTTATTGCTCAGGCCTATGGTTATTCGAGCGAAATAAAGACAGTCGCTGCGTTGAAACCGAACGGTGACATTATCGCGGTCAGGGTCCTGCGGCATGCTGAGACCCCGGGGATTGGCTCGCAGATTACCGGGGATGATTTTCTTAACCAATTTAACAATAAACATATTGATGAGCAATTTGATACGATTACCGGCGCGACAATTTCTTCCAGCGCGGTGATTGATTCCGTAAAACAGGCCGCTGAAAAAGTTCTAAAGTTCTGCAGTAACCATTGATCACAGAGCTTTTAGATAAGAAAAAGCAATAATAGGCGTTATGGGAAATAAATTATTGGTATCAACCTCTCCGCATATCCATCAAGGAGCGGAAACTGCCAGAATTATGTGGGTAGTTTTTCTTGCTCTTTTGCCTTCTGGTTTAGCCGGGATATTTTTCTTTGGCTCAAGAGCATTATGGATAATTATTGCCTGTATAGTTACAGCGATAGCTACGGAGGCAATTATATTACGGCTAAGACATAAGGAATTAACCGTTAGGGATGGCAGTGCTGCTTTAACCGGATTGCTGCTTGCTTATAACCTGCCTTCGGGTTTGCCTATCTGGATGGCTTGCGTGGGTAGTTTTTTTGCGATTGCCGTGGTGAAGCAAGCATTCGGCGGTCTGGGGAGGAATATTTTTAATCCTGCTTTGGCAGGCCGCGCATTCTTGTTAATTGCCTGGCCGAAATATATGGTTAGCTTTACGCCGCCACGGCATACAGGGGTATGGTTCAGCAAATTCCCGGATAGCGTGACCTGCGCTACGCCTTTGACGCTTCTTAAAGAAGGCAACGCAGGGGGGATTTATGAAATTGGACTTAATTACTTAGATTTCTTTTTGGGAAATCGTCCCGGATGCATTGGTGAGGTTTGCATTATTTTTCTTTTATTGGGAGCGTTATTCTTATTCTGGCGCAGGATTATTAGCTGGCATATACCAGTAAGCTTTATTTTTACACTGGGATTATTGACTTGGGCTTGCTCAGGGACGCATTTGGCTGGGAGGGATGTTTTACTTTCTTTATTAGCCGGCGGGGTTATTCTTGGCGCGTTCTTTATGGCTACTGATTATGTTACTTCACCCCTTACGAGGAAGGCTCAGCTATTTTTTGGATTTGGCTGTGGATTGATTACCTTTGTTATTCGTAAATGGGGTGGGTATCCGGAGGGGGTTTCTTTCGCGATATTAATGATGAACGCCACAGTACCTCTATTGGATAGATTTTGCCGCCCACGCATTTATGGTTATTAATCACGGATTGCCACGGATGACAATAAGATAAATCCGCGGACATCCGTGAATAAAATCCGCGGACATCCGCGATTAAAGATAAAATTGTTAACTTTGCTGATATGAAGGAATTGGTAAAAGAATTTACAAAAGGGATAGTTCATGAAAATCCCATCTTTGTAATTGCGTTAGGGTTATGTCCGGCTTTGGCTGTTTCGGTTTCTTTGGAGAATGCCCTGGGTATGGGGGTGGCAGCAAGTTTTGTGCTTGTGTTTTCTAATTGTATAATTTCGGGGATAAGAAATATAATACCCAGCGGTATTCGCATTCCCTGTTTTATTGTGATTATTGCTTCTTTTGTTACTATCGTTGAGCTGCTTATGGCTGCTTTTAGTCCCCGTCTTGCTGGTCAGTTAGGGATATTTGTACCATTAATTGTAGTTAATTGTATTATTTTAGGGCGCGCGGAAAGTTTTGCCTCAAAGAAAAAAATTTTACCATCGTTATTAGACAGTTTGGGAATGGGGCTGGGATTTACCCTGGCTCTATCTTCTATAGCGATAATTCGTGAACTTCTCGGCAGCGGAAAGATCTTAGGGCTTGTAATATCCAGGGGTTATCCGCCGGCTACAATAATGATTCTTCCTCCGGGGGCTTTGCTTACGCTGGGCATGCTCATTGGTTTAACAAATCTGATTAAATCCAGGAGTAAAAAATAGCAATGGATGTCAGGACGGTATTTTCAATAATCATCGGCATGGTTTTTGTTAACAACTTTGTTCTTTCTAAATTTTTAGGGCTTTGTCCTTTTCTGGGTGTTTCCCGGCATATAAAAACTGCGGTCAGTATGGGCGTTGCGGTAATTTTTGTAATGACCTTCTCCGGGGTTCTCACATGGTTAGTTTATCAGTATGTTCTTGTTCCTTTCAATTTAGTTTATCTGCGCACGATTGTTTTTATTATGGTAATTGCTAGTTTTGTGCAGCTCGCGGAGATGGTTATACTTAAGAAATCACCGGTTCTTCACCGTGCCTTAGGCATATATTTACCTCTTATTACTACCAACTGCGCGGTTTTAGGGGTGGCTGTTTTAAATATTAATACATTCTTTGTTAACGGTAAGGCCCAGCCAGCCAGCTTCACTTTGTCGTTTCTGCAGGCTTTGTTCGCGGGGGTTGGCTTTACCTTAGCGCTTCTTTTGATGTCAGGTATAAGGGAGCGTCTGGATTTGGCTGACGTCCCTAAAGCTCTTTGCGGTATTCCCATCGCTTTTGTTATTGCTTCTTTGATGAGTCTGGCATTTATGGGATTTAATGGATTTCGTTTATAAGTACAAATATTTAACCACAGAGTCCACAATTTTTTTCACACAAAAACACTTTAAGAGTAGAGAGTAGCAAGTAGAGGGTAGCGAGAAAAAAATCTCTCTACTTAAATAATCTGTGTATGTCTGTGTTTATCCAGCAGGATAGGCCTTGCTAATACCTATTAGAGGAAGGGCCTAATCCATGGTTACAAAGAAACTATGTAATCTTGTGGTTACAAAAAGATTATGAATATTTTTATACCAATATTGGTATTGGGTAGTCTGGGTTTATTGTTTGGGTTGGGGCTGGCAATAGCCTCCAAGAAGTTTTCTGTGGCAGTTGATCCGAATTTAGAAAAGGTTCTTTTTTGTCTTCCCGGAGCTAATTGCGGGGCTTGCGGGATGCCCGGGTGTATCGCGTTTGCACAGTCATTAATTAAGGGTGGTAGTTCTTTGGATTCCTGCAGGGTAATCGAAGAAGAGGCAAGAAAAAAGCTGGTTCAGATTTTAGGGATAGAGTTAAAGACGCAGGTAAGGCAGACAGCTGTTTTACTCTGCGCCGGCGGCAATAAGGTAAAGGATAGATTCCAATATAATGGTTTAGAGGATTGCGTGGCCGCCAATTTACTTCTACGGGGGCACAAGGAGTGTGTATATGGCTGTCTTGGTTTCGGTAGTTGTGTTAAGGCTTGTCCGTTTGGCGCGATTAGGATGTCAGATTACGGTTTGCCCATAGTTGATATTGAGAAATGTCGCGCGTGTAGCAGGTGTGTTGAGGTTTGTCCTAAGGGATTATTCAGTCTTATTCCGGTTGTTGACCTAGCTATTTCTGCTTATGGAGAGACATTACGAGGAAGAAAAGGCGGGGTTTATGTTGCCTGCAGCTCTAATGATGTTGGTCGTCAGACACGTGCTGTTTGTCCGGTTGGCTGTATTGCCTGCCGTAAATGTGAACGGGTTTGTCCTGTTGGCGCGATAGAGGTTATCGATAACTTAGCCAGGATAGATTATAATAAGTGTACTTCCTGCGGTGAATGTGTTAAGGTATGTCCGGTAAAATGTATTAGGATAGCACACGCGCCCTGTTAGAAATGAAATTTCTAACAGGGCGTGTAGGCGCGTGAAGGAAGAATACTAATGAATATAGCGATTTTTGCTTCAGGTAAAGGGACCAATTTTTCCGCCATTATCAGGGCGGTAAACAGAGGCCGAATTCCGGCTAATATTTCCCTATTAGTCTGTGATAATCCTAATGCCCAGGTAATTGGTAGAGCCAGGAGGGCAGGGGTTGAGGTGTTTTTGATAAAGCGGGATGATTTCTGCGGCAGGAGGGATTTTGAGGATAGAATTATTAAACGACTCGAAGAGGCAAAGATAGATCTGGTTGTTCTGGCCGGCTATATGCGTATGCTAAGTCTTAAGTTTATCCAGAGATTTAAATTTAGAATTCTGAATATCCATCCAGCGCTTCTACCTTCGTTTAAAGGAACACAGGGAATAAGGGACGCTTTTGAGTACGGGGTTAAGGTTACGGGGGTTACCGTACATTTTGTTGATGAAAAAATGGACCACGGCCCGATAATTTTACAAGCAGCGGTTAAGATAAACGAGAATGAAACCGTGGAGTCTTTAGGGGCGAGGATTCATAAAATAGAGCATAGGTTATATCCTGAGGCAATTAGGTTATTTATACAAGGTAGGCTGAAGGTAGAGGCCAGAAGGGTTAGAATTCTTTGATTTCTTTTAATGCCCCGCGGGATTCAGTAATTTGTTCTCTGGTTGATAAATTATTCAAGGTTACGCTTGAGAAATCCTGAAATTCATAAGTGCGCAGACAATAGGAAATTATTCTTAAAATCTCTTCCTCTACTGTTCCCTGTAATTTAAAATTCGCGCTTAAGAATTTTATGCGTATGCGGTGAGCAATTTGCTTGGCTAAAAATTGCCTGAAGATTACTTCTTCATAAGTTAAATGGCGGCCAGTCTTATCGTTAATGAACAAAAAACTGCCTCGTATTTCCTGTAGAATTCTTTTGTAGTATTCCTGTCCGGGTACAGCATTATTGTAGGCTTTTTTCAAGTCCAGCCCATAAATGGTATAGATAACCTCTACCCCGTTAGTTATATCCGCCATTACCACAACATAAAATTCAGGTTGCTGTTTGGCGTTGAAGTATACCCTGTAAATTAGATTTACTAAATGATGGAAATCCTCGCTTACCTCGTCAGTAAGGCTGTAGGTATAACCTTTATCTGCCTCTGATTTAAGTAAAGGCGCAATCTGGTAATCCAGGAATAAGGTCTGTTCTTCAAAACTTCCTTTGAGAAATGCAACTGAGAATTTACTTTCCTGGACGAATCTACTTGCCTTGAATTTGAATATCTCATGTTCGTAGGGTATATAGATCCAGAGTGTATTAC
>JAUXFU010000106.1 GCA_030622705.1 Candidatus Omnitrophota bacterium
TGCCTGGGTATCCAGATCCGCGTATTTCTCCGTGGTCATAGCGCAACCGCCTATAACAAAAAGAATAAACAAGCCTACTGATATACTTAAAGCTCTTTTAGGCATATTTTAACGCCTCCTTCAATGTAAATTTACCCTCATACAACGCCTTACCCATAATAACCCCGGCTAAACCCTGTCTGCTTAAAGTCTTAAGCTTAACTAAATCCCTAAGGCTTGAAATTCCTCCTGAAGCAATAATTGAAAGTTGAGAATTCTTTAAAATCCGCTTAAGAGCCGCCATATTTATCCCCCGCAATGTCCCATCGCGGGAAATATCGGTATAAATAATCTGCTTAAAACCAATGTCCTGCAGCCTCGCGATTAATTTCAAAATATTCAGCCCCTTATATTCTCTCTGCCAGCCATTAACCCGAACCATACTACCCTGCGCGTCAATACTAACAATTATCTTCTGTTTAAATTCCCTGAATGTCCTGCGCAAAAAAATCTCGTCCTGTAATTTTGTGCCCAGCACCACTCTTTCGACACCACAGCTTAAAAGCTGCTTTATGCTCTTTCTTTCTCTTACGCCTCCGCCGAATTCAACGGGTATGCTTACGCTTTTGGCAATTCTCCTTATCGTATCCAGATGACAGATCTTGCCGCATTTAGCTCCATCTAAATCTACAACGTGCAGAAACTTAGCCCCCTGCCTCTCCCAATGCCGTGCAGTACTAACCGGATTAGCTGAATAGACCGTTTTTTGTCCAAAATCCCCTTTCCTTAACCTGACTACCTTACCGTCTCTTAAATCAATCGCGGGTATAATTAACATTATCAGTTTATAGCACTTCGGATATTGCTTCCGCAAGAATTCATGATGCAAATTTACCCCGTTAGAGAAAGCCACCGATTAAAGGTGACGGTGGTTTAAAACCACCGTCACCGCAGACCGTTAAGAAACAAAGTTCTCTAACGGGGTTTACTCTTTAGTCAATAACCCCTTTAGTCGAAGGCACGCCTTTCCTGCGAGGGTCAATAGACGATGCCCTGTCCAGTGCCACAGCCCACGCCTTAAAAACCGGCTCTAATCCAGTATGAGTATCGATTAAACAGGAATCCACCATTGGCTTTGAGATTTCTAATTTAATAATCAAGTTACAGCCGATGTGCTTTGCAAACGATTCAAAGAAATGATTCGCGTCCTTGAACGCATAGTTCTCTTTTTCTTCAACCCCTGTCTCAGCAAAATTTGTTCTTATTCCCCCAAAATGACCTCGTCCGCTTATATCCAGTATCACCTGTGCCAATACGTCCTCCATCGGCACAGAGGCAAAACCAAATCTCCTGATACCACGCATCCTGCCTAATGCCTTTTTAAATGCCTGCCCCAAAACAATTCCAATATCCTCATTTGTATGATGTATATCTACCTTTAAATCGCCCTTGAGCAGCTTAAGCTTAAGGTCAAATAAACCATGGAAGGCAAATAACTCCAGCATATGATCGAGAAATCCTATACCGGTGTCTATCCGGGATCCCCCCCTGCCGTCGATATTAAGGCTGCAGCTTATCTGTGTTTCTTTCGTCTTCCTTAAGATTTTTACTTTTCTTTCAACTCTACTTCCGGACATCACCGACTCCTTATTTTAAAAATGATTACCCAGATTTAGTTACCGATTACACAGATTTTTAAAGCATAACAATCTGTGTAATTTATACTTTTCCCCGCCATAGGCGGGGATCCCGCTGGGCGGGTTAATTTAGGGTAAACCTCTTACAGAAATCTTGCCTTAACTGACTCTGCGTGCTGCTCTAACTTCTCGATACCGACAATCTTTTCTAATGGTCCCCTTGCCTTTTCTAACGCCTTCCTGGTATAAGAAATAATATGATTGCTTTTGATAAAATCGGCTACACTCAAACCCGAGAAGAAACGCGCGCTGCCGCCAGTAGGCAAAACATGGCTGGGGCCGGCCAAATAATCCCCCAGCGCAACCGGGCTGAAAGGCCCTAAGAATATTGCCCCCGCGTTTCGTATCTTCTTAACCACGCTTCGTGGATTCTTAACCAGAATTTCTAAATGCTCGGGAGCTATACGATTAACTACCTCAACCGCTTCATCCAGATTCTTGGTTAATATTATATAGCCCTCTTCTTCGATTTGTGATCTCACCTGACGCGCCAGCGCCTTGGAATTGGTAACTAAAAAAACCTGGGCCTTACGATGCTCTCTCTGCGCCTTAAGATCGGCAATAACCAATTTCGGCTCAGAGAAACGGCTGGCAATAATAACCAACTCCGTAGGACCGGCAAGCATATCTATATCGACATAACCAAATACCTGACGCTTTGCCTCAGTAACGTAAACATTTCCCGGGCCAATAACCTTATCTACCCGCGCGATAGTCTTAGTGCCAAAAGCTAAAGCCGCGATTGCCTGAGCGCCGCCTACCCGATAAATCGCATTAACCTTTAGTAAATTAGCCACTACCAAAATATGGGGATCTATATTTGCGTTTTTATCCGGAGGGGTAACTAAGACAATCTGTTTAACGCCCGCAATCCTTGCCGGCAACACGGTCATATAAACCGAGGAAACCAAAGGAGCCTGAGCTGACGGTATATATATACCAACCCTGTCTAACGGCTGATAATTCTCACCCAGAACTACTCCGTCAGAATCCTTTATCCTCCACGGTTTTTTTATCTGCCGGCGATGAAAACGGGTAATATTCTCGATAATTATTTTAAGGCAGGCAGCAAAATCCGGCTCGATATTCTGATAAGCGCCGGAAATCTCCGCCTCACTGACGCGCAGAGATTTCAGAGGAAGCTTAACCTTATCGAATTTCTTGGTATATTTTATCAGGGCATCATCACCCTGAAGACGCACATCCTCAATAATTTTTTCTACCTTCTCTTTGACTCGTCTCGACCTAATAATGCCGCGATTGTAAATTTCCTGAAGCTTCTTACTGGGATATCGAATAATCTTCATTGTTTAATCTCAAGGCCTCAGACTCCCCTTTTAGGTTGTCGGTTCTTTAATATCAAGCTGGCGAGAGGACTTGAACCTCCTACCTCTCGTCGCTTCGCTCCTCTCCACAGGGGCTTGTTGCCCCTCTGGCGCTCACTCATTCCATTCGCTCGCTGTCACCCCGCAGCGTAACTAAAGTTAGTGATTCATTGAGGGGGAAATTTTCCCCCTCAGACTCCCCTTTTAGGTTGTCGGTTCTTTAATATCAAGCTGGCGAGAGGACTTGAACCTCCAACCTAGTGATTACAAATCACTTGCGCTACCATTGCGCTACGCCAGCGTCAGTCGCTATTGCTTGTTTTTGATTTAAACCGTTTATGAACTAATCCTGATTGCCTCAGGTATCTTCTCGATTATATCCGAGGCGATAAGGCTAATTTGAGTTTTCTCTTTTGCGGCCAGATCGCCTGCTAAACCATGCAGATATACTGCGTATTTTGCCGCTTCAAAAGGCCCCAATCCCTGCCCAAGAAATGCCGCAATCACTCCTGCTAAAACATCACCTGAGCCGGCGGTAGCCATACCCGGATTACCGGTTTTATTAACATATATTTTTCCACGGTAATCCGCGACAACTGTATGATGTCCCTTTAAAACAACGGTTATCTTATTATCCACGGCAAACCTATAAGCGATTTCTTCTCTTGCCTCCTGGATTTGCCTTATCTTAAACCCTGATATCTTTGCCATCTCTCCGGGATGAGGAGTTATTATAACTTCGCGGCGGGTTTTGTTTTTCTTCAGCAGATTCAAATTTCCGCAAAGCGCATTTATCCCATCCGCATCGATTACTACCGGCTTAGCAATAGTTTCAAGCAATCTTAAAATCAGGCTTCGCGTAGATTTATTCTGAGAAAGACCCGGGCCAATAACTAAAATATCAACCTTATCTAATCCTGCTTTTATACGGGGGTAAGACTTAAGGCTTACGCTAAGCGCAGGAGTCTGCGGTAAAGGCTCCAGGATAATCTCAGGCGGCTTAATTTTAATTACTGCGTTAATTAAACCGCGCGCAATACCCAGGGTAACCA
>JAUXFU010000022.1 GCA_030622705.1 Candidatus Omnitrophota bacterium
ACGCCTGTGCACAGACCAATTTCTCCTTTTTGGCAACGCCGATATTCATCGCGTTGACCAGACAGTTACCGCTATAGCTTTCGTCAAAATAGATTTCACCGCCGACCGTGGGCACTCCCAAACAATTCCCGTAGCTCTGAATTCCATCTACTACGCCACGTAAAAGATAGCGATTATACGGTTCAGTCAAAGGACCAAACCTTAAAGAGTTCAAAGAAGCTATCGGCCTCGCTCCGGCAGTAAAAATATCTCTGATAATTCCGCCCACGCCCGTTGCTGCTCCTTCTCGTGGCTCTACTTGCGAAGGATGATTATGGCTTTCCATCTTAAAAATAATGGCTATGCCATCAACAATAATCCCTCCGGAATCCTCACTGATAAGAGTTTGATATTTTCCTTCTTTAGGCAAAAGTTTTAGCCAATTACGGGAACGTGTGTAGCCACAGTGCTCTGACCACTCTACAGAGAACATCGTCAGTTCCGTAGGCGTGGGTTCTCGTTTGAGGATCGCTACAATTTTCTTATATTCCTCATCGCTCAAACCAAGGCTCTTGTAAACCTCGCGCGTTACCATATTATCTTTTCTCCAACCATTTAACTATTGATTCAAAAATAAGGAAACCGTCTGTAGAGCCTAATTCTCTCTCCGAACTTCTCTCCGGATGAGGCATCAACCCTAAGACATTGCCTTCTCTATTTATGATACCAGCAATATTCCCTAAAGCGCCATTGGGATTGAACTCTTTATTTACATCTCCAACTGGACTACAGTAGCGGAAAATAATCTGCCCATTTTTTTCTAAATTTTTTAATCCATCCTTATCAATATAGTAGTTACCTTCATTGTGGGCTATTGGTATTCTTAAAATTTGATTTTTATTATAAAGATTCGTAAAAGGTGTCTCATTGTTCTCTGTTTTTACATACACACACTTGCATATAAAATGAAGATTTTTGTTCCTTAATATCGCCCCGGGCAAAAGCCCTGCCTCAAGCAAGATTTGGAAACCATTACAAATTCCAACCAGCAAGCCTCCTTTTTGAGCAAAGCGAGAAACCCGTTTCATTATTGGTGAAAATCTGGCTATAGCACCTGTCCTTAAGTAGTCTCCGTAACTAAAACCTCCTGGCAATATAATACAATCAAAGTCATTTAATCTTGTATCCTTATGCCAGATATACTCAACTGTCTGTCGCAAAATATCTTTAACCACATAGAAACAATCATGGTCGCAGTTAGAGCCTGGAAAGACAACCACGCCAAATCTCATCTATACCTCTTCTATTTTGAAACTATAGTCTTCTATTATCGGGTTAGCTAACAACTTCTGACACATTTCATCAATTCTCTGTTTTGCTTCTTTCTTATCTTTGGAATTCAGCTTAACAGTAATAAATTTGCCAACCCGAACCTCTTCTAAGTTTTGATAACCAAGAGACTGTAAGGCATGTTTAACCGTTAAACCCTGTGGATCAGATACAGTCTTCTTTAATCTAATATAAATCTCTACTTCCAACATTTTTTACTCCCATTCTATTGTGCTTGGCGGTTTAGAGGAAATATCATATACTACACGATTTATGCCTTTAACCTCGTTTATGATACGATTGGATATTATTTCAAGTAAATTATGCGGAAGCTTGGCCCAGTGCGCCGTCATAGCATCCTGGCTTGTGACTACTCTTACAGCCACAGTATTCTCATAGGTTCTTTGGTCTCCCATAACCCCCACTGTCTTTACAGGCAAAAACACGCAGAATGCCTGCCAAAGCTTACGATACAATCCTGCCTGTTTTATTTCCTGCATCAGAACCCAATCAGCCTGACGCAAGATATCCAATTTTTCCTCGGTAATCCTTCCGATAACCCGAACCGCCAGCCCCGGGCCCGGGAAAGGCTGCCTATAAATAACCTCGTCGGGTAACCCCAGCTCTTTTCCTATAAGCCTGACCTCATCCTTGAATAAATCCTTAAGCGGTTCTATCAATTCTAACTTCAGATTTTTAGGCAGCCCTCCGACATTATGATGGGTCTTGATAGTTGCCGATGGTCCGCCAAAGGCTGACCTTGATTCAATTACATCAGGATATAATGTACCCTGGGCTAAGAATTTAATACCCCTTAATTTCTTTGCCTCTTTTTCAAAAATATCAATAAACGTCTTTCCGATTATCCGGCGTTTTTTCTCAGGGTCTTTAACTCCTGTCAAAGCTCTAAGAAAAACTTTTCTTGCATCCAGCATCTTTAACCTAATATGATGACGGCTCTTAAACCTCTGCCTGAGAAGCCTTGCTTCATCCCTGCGTAATAAGCCATTATCAATAAATATGGCTATCAGATTCCTTCCTATGGCTCTATGCAGCAACATTGCCAAAACCGATGAATCCACGCCCCCGCTTAAAGCGCATAAGACCTTCTGCCTGCCTATTTTTTTCCTTAACTGTTTAATGGAGCTGCTAACAAACGAATGCATACTCCATGAAGATTGACAATTTGCTATATTAAACAGGAAATTCCTTAATATTATCCTGCCTTTTGGCGTATGCACCACCTCCGGATGAAATTGGATACCGTAAAATCTTCTGGTTCTATGTTCCATCGCGGCAATACGAGCGTTCTTTGTCGATGCGATTGCCCGGAAGCCCTGGGGTAATTTTATAATTTTATCTGCGTGGCTCATCCAGACTGTTTCTTGTTTCGCTAAACCCTTAAATACATTTTCTGCGGATTTAATCTTAACAATTGCCTTTCCATATTCCCTTACCCCGGATTTAACAACCCTGCCGCCTAAAGCCCTGGCCATAAGCTGAGCCCCATAGCAGATACCGAGCAGGGGAATACCCATATTAAATATTTCTTTATCGCACATAGGGCTTTGCCTCTTGATAACACTGGCTGGCCCTCCGGATAAAATAACGGCTTTGGGAGTTCGCCTGATAAGTTTAGAAGCATTAATATTATAAGCAACTATTTCGGAATAAACCCCGAGCTCTCTTACTCTGCGCGCGATAAGATGGGTATATTGCGAGCCAAAATCTAAAATGGCTACCCAGTCTTTGTTATTCTTTTTTTTCGAACTCATCCCGCACCTTCTTTTTTATCCCGCACCTTTGTTAAATTCGTTTTTATTATTTTTTCTGAATATCCAAAGGTGCGGGGTTTGTTACAAGACTGTCGCTCTATTTAAATTATCATAAAATACGTTCATCTTTTGACTCTCTAAGAGATAAACTTGATACGTTTTAAATGCAAATGAATATTTAGAAGGTGCGGGACTCATCCTCTGCCTCATAAGTAGAGTAATAATAAGGAGTAAAAGCCTCAAACTCTGCGCCGCAGGTATCTACCAGTTTATATACGGCTTTAATACCGAATCTCTTGCGTAACCGGTAGATAAAATCCTCCCTTACCCCAATCAGCAAAGCAAGCTGCTTATCGCTAAACCCAAACTGTTTAGCCTTAAGCAGTAATCCGGGTTGCAAACTGCACGCTTGGGACTTCTTCGAGCCTCTAATGCCCTTATTTTTAACCTGCGGCCTTAAACCTACAGCCTGTAACCTGAACTCCTCTTCTAACTCTGTAATTTGCTTAATATTATCCAGAAACCATCGGTCAACCTTACTCAATTCATAAATTTCATCTATACTCATTCTTTTTTTTAAGGCGTATTTTATGTAAAATATCCTCTCTGCAGTGGGTATCCTTAATTTAGCTTTCAACTCTTCATCTGAAATCTCATAATTTAAGTCTTCTAGTCCGGAAACCCCAACCTCTAAAGAACGTAATCCCTTCTGTAAAGCCTCTTTAAATGTCCGCCCAATAGCCATCGCCTCGCCTACAGACTTCATGGAAACAGTCAGCGTGGGGTCGGCTTCGGGGAATTTCTCAAAGGTAAAGCGGGGAACCTTAACCACGCAATAATCGATGCTCGGCTCGAAGCAGGCAGGAGTCTCTCTGGTAATATCATTGGAGATTTCATCCAGGGTATAGCCTACAGCTAATTTTGCGGCAATCTTGGCGATAGGGAATCCCGTTGCCTTAGAGGCAAGAGCGGAACTCCTGGATACGCGGGGGTTCATCTCAATAATAACCATCCTGCCGTTATCAGGATTTACTGCAAACTGTATATTGGAGCCTCCTGTCTGAACACCAATTTCTCTAATACAGGCAATTGCTGCATTGCGCATCTTTTGATATTCCTTATCGGTTAATGTCTGCGCGGGAGCAACAGTAATACTATCTCCCGTATGAACCCCCATAGGATCAAAATTTTCTATAGAACAGATGATTACAACATTATCCTTTAAATCACGCATTACCTCTAACTCGAATTCCTTCCATCCGATAACCGACTCCTCAATTAAAATTTCACTAATCATACTTGACTCAAGACCCCTATGAGCAATTTCACCGAATTCTTCTGTATTATATGCTATGCCTCCTCCTATGCCGCCTAAAGTAAAACTTGGACGGATAATTACCGGAAAACCTATTTGCCGAACTACCTCAAAAGCCTCTTTTAAATTATAGGCCCTGGTGCTTCTGGGTAAATCCAATCCAATTCTTTGCATTGCTTCCCTAAAGAACTGCCTGTCTTCTGCCTTCCTGATTGCCTTAATATCCGCACCTATAACCTCAACATTATATTTATCTAAAATCCCTCTTTCGGCTGCGGCTACAGTAACATTTAAACCGGTCTGGCCGCCTAACGTCGGCAGAATAGCCTCCGGCTTCTCTTTTCTGATGATTTTCTCCACCACCTCCGGGATAACCGGCTCTACATAGGTTCTATAGGCCATCGCCGGGTCGGTCATGATAGTCGCAGGATTACTATTCAGCAAAACTACCTTAAAACCATCAGACTTCAAAACCTTGCAGGCTTGTGTCCCTGAATAATCAAATTCACAGGCCTGGCCAATTACAATCGGCCCTGAACCAATGATAAGAATTTTTTTTATATCCGTTCTTTTAGGCATAATTTTTATAAGAATAAGAGATTCTTAATACCGGATATTCAACGAGCATCGAGAATCAAGCATCTATTATCTATTCTTGTTACTATCCATCATCTCAACAAATTCTCCAAACAAATATTGTGCGTCCTGAGGACCGGGAGAAGCCTCAGGATGGAATTGAACCGAGAATATAGGCAATCTCTTATGCCTCATCCCTTCTAAAGTATTGTCATTAAGGTTAATATGCGTAATCATAACATCCTTTCTGCTTAAAGAATCTATATCCACGCAGAATCCGTGATTCTGAGCGGTTATAGCCACCCTGCCTGTTTTTAAATCCTTAACCGGATGGTTCCCGCCATGATGGCCGAATTTAAGTTTATAGGTTCTCCCGCCAAGAGCCAATCCTAATATTTGATGCCCTAAGCAGATGCCTATGATTGGTAATTGGCGATTGGGGATTGGGGATTGATTAATTAATTTCTTGAGTGTCTCGACAAGGTAGGGAACACCCGCAGGGTCGCCGGGGCCATTGGACAAAACAAGCCCGTCGGGTTTCATCGTTAAGATTTCTTCTGCAGCTGTATTTGCAGGAACAACTCTTACGCAACAACCTAAGTTAACCAGACTTCTTAAAATATTATATTTTACCCCGCAATCAAGAACAACTACGTTTAACCTTTGGCCGTTAGAGTCTGACCCCGGCCAAACGTAAGCTTGTTCGCATGTAACCTGTTTAACCAAATCCCTGCCCACCAGGCCGGGCGAAAACTTCACTTTATCAACCAGGCTTTTATTATTCAAATCGTCTGTGGAAATAACTGCCTTCATTGCCCCTTTTAATCTAATATGCCGGGTAAGCGCGCGTGTATCTATCCCTTCTATGCCCAGTATATTATTTTCCTTAAGGTACTCGCGTAAATTCTTTTGCGACCTCCAATTACTGCTGATACGGCTGCATTCACGAACTACAAAACCGGATAGATACGGCCTTGCTGATTCAATATCCTCGGAATTTATACCATAATTACCGATAAGCGGATAGGTCATAGTGACAATCTGGCCATTATAGGATGGATCAGTGAGTATTTCCTGATAACCGGCCATGCTGGTATTAAACACTACCTCGCCATAGCTTTCACCCTTGGCTCCAAAGGATATGCCTTTAAATGCTACTCCATCTTCCAAAACTAAGATAGCTTCATTATTTTTATTCATATAATAAATATAAAAAGGCGTTTATAAATCGATAACTCAACTTATAAACGCCTTTGTTTTATTAAGTAACTCCACCTCGAATTACTCAAATAAGTATAGCATATCTTAAGGGAATGTCAAATTGTCTCGCAGATGTTTTTTTGCTGCTAAGAGCTAAATATTACCCTAAAATCTTTTCCGCTTCTTCCCTGTAAGCATCCATCACATAGGGAATACCGGAAACCTTTGCTGCTTCTTCGCTAAGAGAAGTAATATCTTTCCTGGAAATGACGGAAAGATTGAAATTTCTGGTACCCGCCATCAATTGTTGCAACCCTACCTTTATCTTCTGCGCAAAGCTATAAATCCCTATAGCCCCTAAGGGAATCTGCTTAATTTTTTCGCCATACTTTTCTTCTAACTCCTTATAGCATACAAATATTTCTTCTGGTTTCTTCCCGTATCGGGAAACAGTGTTTGGTAAATCTTTGCCTTCAATCCAATAACCGATATTCTTACCAACCATACCGGGAATCATAAACGCTCTTCCCATACAAACTGCTTTAACATACGGTGCACCCATAGCCAAAACCTTAAAAATATGATCCTCGCTGGAAAACCCTCCTGCAATCGCGATATCAGGAACCCGCATTCCTTTCAAGGTAAGCTTTTCACATATCTCATACGCCATAGATTGTAGATAGAACGTAGGTATCCCCCATTCCTCCATCATTCTCCAGGGGCTCATTCCTGTTCCGCCCGGCGCTCCATCAATGGTCAAAAGATCGATTTTTGCCTGTGAGCTATACTTAATAGCCATAGCAAGCTCTCTCATAGGATAAGCGCCGGTTTTTAAGGTTATACGCTTAAAACCTAAATCCCTCAAACGCTTAATCTCGGCAAAAAAGGCCTCCTCAGTCACAAATCCAAGGCGGGAATGACGTTCAAATTCTTTAATCGCTCCTGCCTTGTAAGCTGTTTGCACTGCTTTTAACGTGGGATCCGGAGTAACAATATACCCGCGTTTTTTAAGTTCTAATGCCCTGTCTAAACTTTTAACCTTGATCTCTCCTCCGATGCACTTTGCCCCCTGGCCCCATTTAAGTTCGATGGTCTCCAGGTTATGTTTTTTGCGCACGTATTCTGCAACACCAAGGCGTGTATCCTCTACATTCATCTGAACCAAGATTTCTCCGTATCCTTCGTGAAACCTTTTATAAGTCTCTATTCTTCTATCCATATCCGGAGCTTTCACAACCTTCCCCCTGGAATCGCGTTCAAGTGCAGGATCTATGCCACAAACATTCTCGCCGCAAACAAGAGTAATCCCTGATATAGCGGCACCGATAGCAAAATGCTCCCAATTTTTACGGGCGATCTCAGTTGAACCTAATGCCCCGGTAAAAACAGGAACCATCATTTTAACCTTCTTATCCCAGCCGTATTCGGTTTCGGTATCTACTTTAGGAAAAATGGCTGTATCAGGATTAGCCGCAACCCCCTCGGGAAGCCCCTTTGCCCCCATGGCATACCCTAAGATGTTAAGATGTGAATAATCTACGGGGTAATTTTTATCGCCGCCTGCTGATATTTCACCAAATGGACCGGGATAAATTACCTCACGGCTCCTAAAAGTTGCCTTAAAAACCTCACAATTCCCGCGGCATCCATCAATGCACCGAGTGCATAGACCTGAACCGGGAACAACATTTCGGGATCTGTTTGCCGTCTGAGTTACATCATTAGCATTTGGTTGTTGTAAATTCATGTTTTACCTCCTGGTTATGGTCTTTTTCTTACACAATTAAATCCCTCTCCCAGCCTGCAATCTACACAACTATCTGGAATCTCTTGCGCCATTGACAGCTGTGATTCGCATAAACCGCAAAGGGCTTCCTCGCCTTTTTTCATCGGGCCGGGACAAGGTGTAATTGTCATTGGACAAACATCTATACAGGCATTACATCTCTTGCAAAAATCCGGTCGCTTATCAAACGGCAAAGCAACATGACGTTCAATACCGCGTCCAACAAAACCTAAGGATTTAGACTGCCATACCTGGCTACAAACCCTCACGCAGCGCCCGCATAAAACGCAATTTTTGTTCTCAAAAGGATAGCGCACATTTTTAACCCCACACCTTACGGCAATATCCTGAATAGCGCGCGAATTTGGCGCTTCGGCTACTAACATCTCCGCAATATTTTTCCTGGCTTTTAGTATCTTTTCCGTATGAGCCAAAATCACCATACCCTCTTCTACCTCAAGGGTACATGATGTAGTAACCTTTGATTTACCATTTTTAATTACTTCTACGATACACAGCCGGCATGCCCCTATAGGAGTAATACCGTGCATATGACAAAGATGGGGAATACATATACCATAATCCAGCGCGGCATCTAACACATAAGTACCCCGAGGCGCTCTAATCTTAGCCCCATCAATTGTAAGTGTCACATATTCACTCATTTATTCTCCCTCAAGAAACACTAATTGCCTCAAACTTACATTCCTCCTTGCAAATACCGCATTTTTGGCAATTTTTATCGTCAATTCTATAGACCTTCTGTTCTACTAAGATAGCATTATGAGGACAAGCCTTTAAACAGGCTCCACAGCTTTTACATTTATCTTTATCAATCGAATAAGCAATTAATTCTCTGCATACGCCCGCCGGACACTTCTTTTCCTTTATATGGGTTTCATACTCAGAACGAAAATAGTTAAGCGTAGAAAGCACCAGATTAGGGGCTGTCTTGCCCAGAGCGCATAATGAGGCTATAGATACTGTCTGTGCCGTATCTTCTAAAAGTTTCAATCCCTCCTCTGTACCCTTACCTTCGGTAATATCATTAATTATTTCTAACATACGCCTTAAACCTATTCTGCAGGGAACACACTTACCGCAAGACTCATCTATGAGGAACTTTAAGAAGTATTTAGCAATATCAACCATGCAGGTTGACTCATCCATTACTACCATTCCGCCTGAGCCAACCATTGAACCTGCTTTAGTTAAAGCCTCAAAATCTACGGGTAAATCAAAGAGTCTCTCAGGCAAACAGCCCCC
>JAUXFU010000166.1 GCA_030622705.1 Candidatus Omnitrophota bacterium
ATAGATAGCCAATTAATTAAAAAGATTCCCGCTAAATTCGTTACTCATTATAATTTTATGCCCCTTAATCAACAAGGCGGCAGGCTTAAAATTGCCATAAATGACCCTTTTGATGCTTCGATGTTAGACGAGATTAAGCTTTTTCTAAATCAGGAGATTCAACCTGTAATCGCCAGCCAAAAGGATATCCTTGAGGCGATTAAGAATTTTTACGGCCTCGGGGCAGAGACCCTTGAGAAAATGACATCAGAGACTCGCGTAGATTTAGAGGTGCTTAAGGCCGGCAATGGAGAAGACATCAGGGATGAAACAATAGATCCGTCGGTTATTAAATTTTTAAATCAGGTTCTTCTGGACGCGATAAAACAACGGGCAACAGATGTCCATTTTGAGCCGTTTGAGGATGAGCTGCGTATACGTCATCGCATTGACGGGGTTTTATACGAGGTTCCCTGTCCTGCCGCGATAAAACATTTCCAATCCTCGATTGTCTCCCGGATTAAGGTATTGGCTAACCTTGATATTGCCGAAAAGCGCCGGCCTCAGGATGGAAGAATAAAGATCAGGATGGGGGAGGAGATTTTCGATTTAAGGATTTCCATTTTGCCTACGCCCTTCGGAGAGAGTATCGGAATACGCATTCTTTCGCGCGTCAGTTCCCTTATTAGCCTTAAGCAGTTAGGCCTCCAGGGGGAAGAACTGGATATCCTAAAGAAAATGATAGATAGCTCTTACGGGATTATTCTTGTTACCGGGCCGACGGGCAGCGGAAAAACAACTACGCTATACACCTGTTTAAGTAAAATAAATTTGCCCCGGCGCAAGATATTAACCATTGAGGAACCAATTGAATATCAGTTAAGGGGTATTACACAAATGCAGGTTGAACCAAGGGTAGATTTTACCTTTGCTAATGCCCTGCGTTCAATGTTAAGACATGATCCGGATGTAATGATGGTAGGTGAAATAAGGGATGCTGAGACAGCGGAATTAGCTGTGCGCACTGCCTTAACCGGACATCTGGTTTTTAGTACGCTGCATACAAACGATGCCGCATCCAGTATCACCCGTTTGTTAGACATGGGAATTGATTCTTATCTTGTTTCTTCCTCGATTATATTAATAATTGCCCAAAGATTAGTAAGGTTAATCTGTCCTGACTGCAAACAGAAATTTACTCCTTCAGCTGAATTACTTAATCGCTGTGGTATCAATGCTTGCGTTGATTTCCCTTTTTTTAACGGCCGCGGCTGTGAAAGCTGCCGTTTTACCGGATATCGCGGCCGCACCGGTATCTTCGAGATGCTTGTAATTACGGATGAAATAAGAGAAATGGCCCTTAAGAAGGCGCCTTCTCATCAGATAAAACAAAAAGCCGCGTCCATGGGGATGAAGATGCTCCGGCAGTCAGGATTAAACAAGGTAAAACAAGGGCTTACTACGTTAGAAGAGATCCTAAGGGTAACACAGGAAGAGGCTTAATAATGGCGCGATTCACCTATACTGCTAAAGCAGGGCCTGATAAAGTTAAAACCGGTACTATTGAGGCGGAAAATGAAACTGTAGTAATCAGGACGATCAGGCAAAATGGCCTATACCCTATCTCAATAAAGGCCCAGGAACAAATCTTTTCTGATTCGCGAAAAAAATACCCTAAGATAAAATCCAGAGACCTTTCAGCGTTTACCCGCCAACTGGCGAATCTTGTTTGTTCCGGCCTGTCTTTATCCCGCGCATTGTCAACCCTAAGCTCGCAAACCCAAAACCCCAGGCTTAAACAATTGATTGAGGGATTACAGCAGAAGCTCAAGAAGGGCTTTACCTTTTCTGAGGCATTGAGTTTATATTCCAAGATTTTCTCCGGGTTCTACATAAATATGGTAAAGATAGGAGAATCAGGAGGCGGGCTTGAAAAGGCGCTGGAAAGGCTTGCTGATTTTAAGGAGAGAGAAGATGATTTAAGTTCGCAGGTTAATTCTGCGCTTGCCTATCCGGCATTAGTGTTTATTATCGGGACTATTACGGTATTTATCCTGATGGGTTTTGTTATTCCGCACATGGTGGATATGTTTTCCGGCTTAGGCCAGATTCTGCCTCTGCCCACACGCGTTATTATTCAGGCAAGCAGATTAATAAGCCGTTTTTGGTGGCTGATTTTAGGCGCGACAGGAGCAGTTATTCTTCTTGGGCGGTATTATTACGCGATAGAAAAAAACAGGTTAAGGATTGACGGAATTAAGCTGCGTCTTCCCTGGGTAGGAGGCCTTTTGCAAAAAATGGAGCTAGCCAGGTTTTCTTATGCGCTGGGAGTGCTTTTAGAAAACGGCGTATCGATGCTTGAGGCGTTAGAAGTAGTTATTTTGGGTGTGGAAAATCGCGTTTTTAGAAATAGGATCTCATCTTTCAGAGAAAGCATAAGGCATGGCCAAAGTTTAAGCAGCTGCCTTAAGACAGATCCCCTGTTTCCTTCTCTTTTACTTAATATGGTTGGGGTGGGGGAAGAAAGCGGAGAGCTCGCTCAAATGCTTCTAAGGGTTGCGGCTGCCTTTGAGAAGGAGGTAAATAGGGCAACTAAGACCGTTGTTTCTCTTCTTGAACCCCTGTTGATTCTTGTGATAGGCTCAATTATCGGCTTAATAGTCCTCTCAATGCTCCTGCCTGTGTTAAGTCGGAGGCCAAGCGGTCTTA
>JAUXFU010000050.1 GCA_030622705.1 Candidatus Omnitrophota bacterium
CCCTAGTCTCTATAATATCATATTATACGTATTGCGTATAATATATGGATTCTGCGGTCGAGCCGCAGGATGACGGTGTTGGGGCCGCCTGAACCGACGGCGTTAGGCTGCGAATTAACGGTTCGGGCGTGCCCGTATCCTACGGGTTCCGTTATTAATCTTTACGGCTTTGTGGCTTTGTGTGAGATTTTTCTTTTTTTTTACGTCTTCAACCAGCGGTTATCCGCGAATCGTAGCTTGATTCTATTGTCTTAACCAGGTCTACGAGCAGGCAATTGACTGGGGTTGGGATTCCCAGGGTTTGGCCCAGGCGGACAATCAGGCCATTTATAAAGTCTATCTCGGTGCGTTTTTTGTTTAGGACGTCTGTGAGCATTGAGGAAATGTTATCAGCCGTGGCAGAAGATACTGCCTCTACCTTAGCTAAGGCATCATCAAATTGCAGTTTTATCCTTTTTCTCTTGGCTATCTTGGCAGCCTCGGAAACCGCCTGCCTCATAATTGTCCGTGTGCCTTCAAACTCCAATAGCTTGCCATTCTTCATCTGCGTAATCGCGGTAAGCGCGTTTATCCCTACATTGATAATCAGCTTTGACCACAGGGTTCCCTTTATATCCCGTGATAGACGCGTAGAAAGGCCTACCTCGTTAAATAACTGCCGGATTTCCCGCAACTGAGAAGTCAGCTTACCGTCAAGGCTGCCGATAACCGTCTCGCCGGAACCCGCATGGCGCAGCTTTCCCGGCTCAGACAAGTTTGCTCCCTGGTTGGTTATGCCGGCAAATACATTCTGCCCTTTAAACACCTCGCTGATTATCTCCACATTACCGATACCGTTCTGCAGGGTAACTATCGAACAATCTGCGCCTATAACCGGCTGGGCGTAATCTATCAATTTCCGGGTATCGTAAGATTTCACACAAACAAGAAATAAATCAGCCTTGCCGATCTGCTTAGGATCAGCTGAAACCTTAACTTTTGCCTGCCAGACTCCCGATGCCCCCTGTATAGCTATACCCCTCTGATTTAACTTTCCCGCACGAGCCTTATTTCTATCCAGAATCCAAATCTCCTGTTTGGATTTCGACAAAAAAGAGGCAAAAAGTGAGCCTATTGCGCCCGGACCAGCAATAACAATTTTCATTTCATCTCCTCCGTAAGTTTTTTTACCACAGAGTCACAAAGAGTTTTTACCACAGAGTCGCAAAGATACAAAGAAATAAAGGCTTATTAAAACAACAGAAAAAACTTAAAAGAAAAAAATACAAAAAAGCTTTTTAGTTTTGATTCAAAGAGCTAAAAAACAATCTGGTGAAAATCTCGTGAAATCTGTAGAGTAGAACAGTGGCGCACAACCAAATTGTGTTTCCACCTGCCCCCTCATCAAACCGTGCGTGAGGTTCTCCCTCACACGGCTTTCCGATAACATTCCTTCAAAAGGTTTTCGCCCAGCAGACACGATAGTCATTATACAGTCCCAGTTTTTGATAGAGATAATTATCTGGATACTGTTTATACCCATATCCTGACTTCTGTCTGCGCCTGCACATAAACTTCCTTATTCTTTGCGCTGTATAGAACCTAATATCACCGAATTTTCCTGAGGAATTGGCAAACCTAAAGTAATTTACCCACCCCCTTATAACAGGCTTAAGCTCTCTGGTTATCTGTTCCGCCTTCACAGGACGACGATAATCAACTACCTGCCTTATCCTTCTCTTTATGGCATTTACTGCTTTGCGTGACGGATAAAAGTAGGTAGTCATTTTCTTGGTTTTTCCGCTTAATCCCCTCCTGAAGGTAAAACCCAGAAAATCAAAACTCTCTCTCTCGGCGCTAATGATACGGGTCTTTTCCACCTTAAGACTTAGCTTCATTCGGCTAACTATTCTCTCAAGTCCTATCTTATATCCTTCTGCCTTGTATTTGCTCATAATCACCAAGTCATCAGCATAACGGATAAGCCGGGCGAATTTACTTATTGGCTTCCACCCCTTGTCAATATTGTTGAGATAGATATTAGCCAGAAGCGGGGAGATTGCCCCGCCTTGAGGCGCACCTTTATCATCTGTCCGGATATTCCCGCCTTCCATTACTCCTGCCTTAAGAAAGAGTTTAATCAACCAGAGAACCTTACCGTCAACAATGCGCTTGGCTGCCATATTCAGAAGTTCTTGATGTGGAATTGAACCAAAACAATCCTCAATATCCGTCTCAATTACTTCCTTATAGCCAAAGTTGAGGTATTTACGTACCTCTAACGCTGCCTGTTGCGCAGAACGGTTTGGTCTAAACCCATAAGAGCAATCCTCAAAGTCCGCCTCAAAGACAGGCTCAATAACCAGCCTCAAACTTGTCTGCACTATCCTATCTTTTATCGTAGGTATAGCTAAGGGTCTCTTTGTTCCGTCAGGCTTGGGGATGTAATTCCTTCTTGCTGGTTGAGGACGATATGTCTTTGCCCTCAGTTCCTGATGTATGCCCACTAAGAAGATATCCACTCCCCCCTGCTCAATTTCTTCGATGGTCTGCCCGTCTATACCTGCTGAGCCTTGATTTGCTCTTACCTTAGCCCAAGCCTTGCTTAAAACATCCATTCGGTATATCTTGTCATAGAGCGCATAGAAACGAAATTTATTGTTAGACTTTGCCTTCTGATATAGCTTCCTCTGAAGTTCCTGAACTGTATCGGTAGTTGTTAGGTTGTTTTCCAATCTACTTTTAGCCCTTCCCTTCTTATAGAAACTTTGTTAAAGTAGAGCCCCTTCGCTCATATAGAGTTTTGCTCTCTCTATTCTCATCGCTACTATGGGCTTCATCCGACTGCCTGTAAGAACCTCTTGCCACTTCGGTTTTGCCTTATAGGTTCAAGGTAATACATCTTACAGGCTCTCCCAAGTTCCCTTCGTATACTCTCCAGACATACCATCCCTGATACCCCGAGAAGGATTGAGCCTTCTTATGTCTACTCATCCAGCTCAATTACTGATTTCCCCCAACCACGACAGGGTCATCCCTTCTACTTTATTGTAACGAGGCTACATCCGGGTTCATACGTATTACAGTCTGCCTGTTTGTCTCGCCGACTCAATCGACTTTGTCAAGTGGCTTAGCTGGTTTGGGTTACCCCTATCAGCTCACTCCAGACTATACGGCTTATAGACTTTTACCGTAACTGAGACCTCTCACTCAGTTAGTTTACAAAGAGCTTATCTTGGCACGCCGTGGTTACAAAGATTTTATTGTGTCTTTGCCGGAATTATAATTATTTGACTGAGCGCTGGATGATTTCGTATCCAGATGAAACTCTAAGAACGCGTCCAGAATCTGTTGGAGTTCTTTCTTTATCGCCTGATTCATTCCTAAACGCAGGACATTTTCAAAATTATTTTTCTCGATGTATAAAATAGAGGCAACACTTCCGCGAAAAACGATCCTGGCCTTAATATCTTTATTTGAACAACGATCGCAGAGCAAACCTCCTAATTTTAAGCTAAACCTTGCCTGAGCGATAATTTTACTATTACACGACACGCAGGAATCAAGATGCGGCTTAAACCCGCAAAAATCCAGAACCTTAATCTTGAAGATTATCAATAACTTATCCATATCATAGCTATTCTCCATCTGTATAAGACAGGCAATAAGAAGATCAAAAATCTGCTCATTGCTGTCTTCCTGCGCCGTCAGAGCATTTACTAACTCGATTAAACGCAATGCCTTTTTTATTCTTTCCAGGTTACCTTTGATTAACCGAAAATCCCTTTTTAAGTCACATTGGCTTACCAGATGCAGCGATGAGTTTATCTTTCTATAAAATATTATCTCGTTTACAGACAACACGTCTAAATTACTGTTAAATTTAACGGGATCTTCTCTTGCGCCCTTAAGCAATCCTGAAAGCTTGCCAAAATCACGAGTATAGAAATTAGCAATGAGGCTTGTTTGACGGAAGTTTCGCGTACTCAAAACAACAGCATCTGTTTTATCGATAGACATGAATTCTCGCTTTTTGGTGTTCGGTTATCGGTTTTTGGAGTATAGAATAATTACCTAAAGACTGACAACTAAGAGCTAATAATTGACTTAAGTATCCGGAGTGCTTTTCGCTGCATACGCAATCTCTGTTTCTTACTACGGTCATCGAAACCGAAAAGATGCAGTATGCCATGAACAAGATAAAGATTGGCCTCCCATAGAGCAGAGGTTTTAAACAAAGTTGAGTTTTCCCGGGCCATTTCTGCCGATATCACGATGTCCGCATTTAAATCTTTACCTTCAGAAAAATCAAAACAAAGAACATCGGTAGGGCAGCGTTTTTTTAGAAATTTATAATTCAATTCCTCAATAGCCTGGTTATCGACATAAACAATAGTTAACCTGCCTAAAGAAGCCCCAACGCCGAATCTCTTGGTATAAGGGGAGAGAATTTCTAAGGTTTTAAGAACTGTTGTTTTTACTGCCCTTTTATTGACGGGAATCTTCTTTTGCTGATTTATGATGGTTATCTGCACGGCCTTCCTGCGGATAGGTTATACGGGAATGGTATATACTCGTTAAAAGACGGATAAAAATTCCGGAAATCTTTTCAAGGTCCTTTAATGTCAACTCGCACTCATCCAACTGTCCATCAATAAATTTATTATTGATAATTTTATGAACCTCCTGCTCGATCCGGCCGGGGGTAGGGTCTTTTATGGCCCTGGAGGCTGCCTCCACGGAATCAGCCAAAAGCACAATTGCCGTTTCCTTGGTTCTTGGTTTAGGGCCGGGGTAACGAAAACCCTCCTCGGAAATAGCATTATTCTCTTCCCCATTCTCTAATGCCCGATGGTAAAAATAATACACCAAACTAGTCCCATGATGCTGAAGAATAAAATCAATAATCTTTGGATTAAGCCGGTAACGCTTAGCGAAAGACTCCCCCTTCTTTACGTGATTTATGATAATCAGTTTACTCATTGACGGAGAAAGATCCTCATGTTTACTGGCACCTAAATTCTGATTCTCGCTGAAATATTCGGCCTTCTCAATTTTGCCGATGTCGTGATAATAAGCGCCGATTCTCGCCAACAGGGCATTCGCGCTCACTGCTTCACAAGCAGCCTCTGAGAGATTACCGACAACAAGACTATGATGATAGGTTCCGGGCGCCTCTAACATTAATCTCTTAAACACCGGTTGGTTGAAATCAGACATCTCCAGAAGACTAATATTGGTAATCCGTCCGAATATATATTCGAATACCGGCAGCAGCCCGACCACAATAATACCGCAGGCAACTCCGTTAATAAACAAAATTATACCGGAATTAAAGTCATTCGCTATTTGAAAATTTTGTATAAACAGCCAGGTTAACATCTGCAGCAAGCCGGCAATGAATCCTGCCCGAATAATCTGTGAACGCCGGCGCACATTAACCAGAAAAACAGTCGAAACAGACGCGCCCACAAAGAAAAGTATGCCTAACTCAAAACTCTTAAATCCAATAGCAAGAGAAAGGCTGCAGGCTATAATCATTGCCAGCGAAATCATTAAATCCTGCCAGAGAATAATTACTAACATCGCAATCAAGGAAAGAGGAATGTAATAAATACTTAGTTTTTCCGCAAAGCACCAATCGCCAATAGCAAAGATAACTAAAAAAAGTAAACTCAAATGCAGATAACGGACATCACAAGCCCTTTTGGTCTTCCATGCCTGCAGATAAATGAAGACAAGGCTAAGAATTAACGGGATAAGCAAACTGGCACCCAAAATAAAGCTGAGTAAAAATAAAATACCTATCGCAATACTATTTTTTATTAGCTGCTTTCTCATAAGCCTCGATAATCTTCTGGACAAGCTCATGCCTTACTATATCAGAGCCGGTAAGATGAATAAATTTTATGCCGTCTATGTCCTCAAACAGCTCCCGGGCCTGAATCAGGCCCGCGGGCCTGCCCGCGGGTAAATCGCTCTGGGTTATATCCCCGGTAATTACGGCTTTAGAATCAAAACCCAAACGCGTCAGAAACATCTTCATCTGCTCTGCGGTACAATTCTGCGCTTCATCCAGGATAATAAAAGCATCATTTAGCGTCCTGCCGCGCATATAGGCAAGCGGCACAACCTCTATAATTCCGGTATTCAGGTATTTCTCAACAATATCCGCGTCCATCATATCATAAAGCGCGTCGTAAAGAGGACGCAGATAGGGAGATATTTTTTCGTACATATCGCCGGGCAAAAAACCCAATTTCTCACCCGCCTCAATAGCCGGCCGAGTCAGGATAATCCGGCGAACCTCGCCTTTGCCTAACGCCTCTTTCGCCTGCCAGACCGCCAGATAAGTCTTACCTGTTCCTGCCGGACCAACCGAAAAAACAATATCATATTTTTTTATCGCCTCGACATATTCCCTCTGGTGTTTGGTTTTAGGGGCAATATTATGCTTGTGCGGATAATCCTGTTTAGAGGATGCTCTTGGGGAAGAATCACAAAACTCATCATTCTTCCCTTCTCTTATCGTATCGAGAAAAGATTTAACTACCCTTTGTGCCTTCTTAACATTTATAGAGCTGCCGCTAAGCTTAAGCGTATCGTCGCGAGTAATA
>JAUXFU010000197.1 GCA_030622705.1 Candidatus Omnitrophota bacterium
ATAAGAATAGAAGGAAATTAAGCTCCGGAAAAAGTCTTAACTTAAAATTAGCGCCTTTACCAAAACTCGTTGTCTTGATTCGGCAGCTTGCGCAGCAGGCAAAATTAGTGATGTTTAAGCTTGAGTTGGTAGCTGCGGATAAAATACTTATTCATAGGGCTAAGAATGCCAAAGAAATAGTTGGCGCAGACTTAGTGGTAGCTAATTGTCTTAATCCTTTTCGGGCGTTTATTATTGACAAAGAGAATAATCAAATCCCGGCAAAGAATAAGCAGGATTTGGCGAGGAGATTAATAAATGTTTTACTTACGGATTAAGGATTACGGATTAAGTAGCAGCAAAAAACTTAATACTTAAAGCGAAGGAAGTGAGCGACTTAATCTTTAATCCCAAATAACTATGAAATACATTATTCTTGTTGGGGACGGAATGGCTGATTATCCTTTGGGAGAGTTAGATAATAAAACCCCTCTGGAGATAGCCAGAACCCCAAATATGGATTATATTGCGCGTTTTGGAATGCTTGGCCGGGTTAAGACCGTTCCCGATAAAATGGCACCGGCCTCTGATGTTGCCAATATGTCTATTTTTGGTTATGATCCTGCAATATATTATACGGGCCGCGGGCCGCTTGAGGCAGCGAATTTAGGGATTGAATTAGCCGATAATGATATTGCTTTCCGGTGTAATTTTATTACCTCAAATAAGGATATCTTAATTGATTATAGCGCTGGTCATATTCCAACTAAGGAGGCCGGAATATTAATCAATTTCCTTAATCGGAAAATAGGAACACAGGAAATTCAATTTTACTGCGGCACAAGTTACAGGCATCTTATGGTTATAAAGAACGCGCCCGTGGAATTACTTTCTACTCATTGTTTTCCTCCGCATGATATTATAGGTAAGGGTATATCTTCGCATTTACCAAAAGGCAACAGCGGGGAATTGTTGATTCGTTTAATGAATGAATCAGCGAAGATTTTAACATCTCACGAGATAAATCAGGTTCGCATTGATTTAGGCGAAAATCCCGCAGATATGATCTGGCTTTGGGGGCAGGGTAAAAAACCGAATTTACCCACATATAAAGAGAAATACAATTTGTCCGGAAGCGTTATTTCGGCAGTAGATTTAATTAAGGGTATGGGGAAGTTATTGGGTTTGCAGGTGATTGATGTTCCGGGAGCAACCGGTTTTTATGATACGGATTACGCGGGAAAGGCAGCAGCAGCGATAAAGGCGTTAGAGACTAAGAATTTTGTTTTTGTGCATGTTGAGGCTCCTGATGAAGCGGGGCATAACGGAGATTTAAGAGAAAAGATTACCGCTATCGAGCGCTTTGACCATTTGGTGGTTGGTAAAATTCTGACAAGTTTTAAACGCAGGAAGAATTTTCGTCTTTTGGTCTTACCGGATCACCCTACGCCTCTGTCATTAAGGACACATACTTGTGATCCGGTGCCTGTCGCGATTTACGGAAAGGATATATTTGGCAGTGGTTCTTTGAATTATAGCGAGAAAGAGGGGC
>JAUXFU010000021.1 GCA_030622705.1 Candidatus Omnitrophota bacterium
CTGGATCCTGCCCCTGGATTGAATCCAGGGTAAGCCGTAGGACGGGAAGCGGATAATATGCCTGGAAAAAAGATAATTAAATCGCTGGTAATAGAGGATGACCCTTTAGCGGTATCTGTGCTTGAGCACTATGGCGAGAGGTTGAGGAGTTTTAAGCTGGAAATCTTTCATGCCCTTACCCATGAGGAATCGTTTATCCTTTTAGAGGAACATCCCGAGATTGAACTTATACTTTTAGATTACTGTATCCTGCGTAGTAAATTTACCGGTCTTGAAATGCTTCAGCTATTAAGAGGAAAGGGCATAAATCTGCCGGTAATAGTTGTTACGGGGAGCGGGAATGAAGAGATAGCCGTAGCTATGATTAAGGCCGGGGCTAGCGATTATCTGGTAAAGGGGCATTTAAATGCCGCTGCTTTAGAGATATCCATAAAAGACGCTTTAGAGCAATACGGGCATTCCAGAGTTGCTAAGGATAAGAAGAATGATTCCATACTTAAGGGCGCGGCTATAGAGAAATCCCTGAATGGAATATGCATAATGGATTTCAGCGGTACTCTTAATTATATTAATCCGTCTTTTGCCGATATGTGGGGCTACGCTAATGAGGCAGAGGCGTTAGGTAGATCAATAAAGGAATTCTTATATAATCCGGGGAGATTCGATGAGTTATTATTTGTTTTAAAAAAAGACAAGAATTGTTTAAGAGAGTTAATCGGGAAGAAGAAAGATGGTTCGAAGCTTTATCTTCAGGCATCGCTTTCGCTGGTTGAATTTAAAGAGGAGCATTTGCAGCAAATAATGGCCTCTTTTATAGATATTACAAAAATAAAGGACGCGGAGAGCAAAAGAGAGATTCTCTATAGGGGCATAATGGAGGTTTTTGCTTTAACTGCCGAAGAGGTAGGAAATGTAGAGACAGCGGGGCATATTTACCGCATAGCGGCTTATACGCAGTTTATCGCAGAGAAATTAAGCGAAATAGAGCCTTTCAGGGGTTATATAGATGCAAGATATATAAATGATATTAGTTACGCGAGCATGCTTCATGATGTCGGGAAATGGAGGACCCCTAATGATATTCTGCTTAAGCCGGCTGAATTGAATAAGGCGGAATGGGAAATAATAAGGCAGCATCCCAAGTTAGGGGTTGAGATGCTCGCGCCGATTTTAAAGCAAAAGGGCACCAATCAATATCTTAAGCTGGTAGAGAGCATAGTATTATTTCATCATGAAAGATGGGACGGGACAGGGTATCCTAAGGGGCTAAAAGGAGACGAGATACCTCTTTCGGCAAGGATAGTTGCTTTAGCGGATATGTACGACGCTTTAACCTCTGACCGCTCGTACAGAAAAGCCATTACTCATGAGCAAACCATAGAGATCATGATACAGGATAAGGAGAAATTCGACCCGCGGATTTGGAGAATTTTTACGGATAATCAGCTGCAGTTTAAAAAAATAAGGGATGATATTCAATAAGTTTGTCTGATGTCAGGTTTGTCTGATGTCAGTTATAAATAATAAAGGAGGTAAAACAGATGGATTGGAATAAGATTCGTCGGCCAGAAGACATCATTGATATAGGTAAGGAAAAGGTTGGTGATTACGGTAAATTTCTTCCATGGATAATTATCGGTATTATTATTCTTGTTGGTTTGAAGGGATTGCTTTATTCCATCGGGCCGGAAGAGATGGGAGTGGTTCAGCGTCTTGGTAAATATACGCGCCTGAGCATGCCGGGGTTGCATATGAAGCTTCCCTTTGGTATCGAGAAGGTTACCCCGGTTCCGGTAAAGAGGGTATTAAAGGAGGAGTTTGGGGTAAGGACTCTGCGCCCGGGTGTGCGCACGCAATATTCTAGCCGGCAATATCTTGATGAGTCCCTGATGCTTACCGGAGATTTAAATATCCTGGATGTCCGCTGGATTGTCAGGTTTAAGGTGAGTGATCCGGTAAAGCTTCTTTTTAATGTCCGGGCGCCTGTGGATAATATAAGGGATATCTCGGAGGTGGTGATGCGCCGCTTTGTAGGGAATTACCGGGTAAATGAAGTGCTGACCGTCAAGAGAGAAGAGATAGACCATTTGGTCCAGGAAGAGACGCAGAGAATTTTAGATAAATATGAGATCGGTATTCAGATAGTTGAGGTGAGATTGTTGGATGTGAATCCTTCTGATAAGGTTAAGCCGGCATTCAATGAAGTAAACGAGGCAAAGCAGGAGAAGGAGAAGATGATTAATCAGGCTTGGGAGGCATATAACAAGGTTATTCCCAGGGCAAAGGGTGAGGCCGAGAAGACAATTCGGGAAGCAGAGGGCTATAGCTTAGATAAGATAAACCGGGCAAAGGGCGAAGCCGAGAGGTTTTTATCTATCCTGGCCGAATACAAGAAAGCGCCCGCGATAACCCAGAAGAGGCTGTATTTAGAGACATTAGAGGATGTTTTACCAAAGGCAAAAGAGAAATATATCATTGATCCAAAGCAGTCTTCGATTCTGCCTTTACTTCAGATTGGCCAGAAGGGAGGGGGAGAATAATGAAAGGACCATTAAAAACTTTTCTAAGTATTTTTGTGGTGTTGGTTATTTTGGTGGTTGTTGCTTTTATGAGCGGTTTGATGTTTGTTATTGATGAGACAAAACAGGTAGTGATTACCCAGTTTGGTAAGCCGGTAGGTGATCCGGTTACCGCGGCGGGGTTGCATTTTAAAACACCATTAATCCAGCAGACGCATTATTTTGAAAAGAGGCTCTTAGAGTGGGACGGAGAGCCTAAGCAGATTCCTACCAGAGATAAAAAGTATATTTGGGTTGATAGCTATGCCCGGTGGAAAATTTCCGACGCGTTGATATTCCTGCAGTCGGTAGGAAATGAGATTAGGGCTCACGCGATACTTGATGATATTGTTAATTCGGCAACCCGGGATACGCTTGCCAGTCATTTATTGATTGAGGCAATCAGGGATAACAACCGGATTTTAGATACCAAAGAGGTGGAGGTGGATGTTTCGCTTGCCGAGGAGGCGTTGGAGCGAATTAAGGTAGGACGCAGCGCCCTGGAAGAGCTGATTTTAATCCGGGCAAGTAAATCCGCGCCGCAGTATGGAATAAAGCTTGTTGATGTTCGCATAAAGCGCATCAATTACGTAAAAGAGGTTAGAAATAAGGTTTATGACCGGATGATTGCTGAGAGAAAGCGGGCGGCAGAGAAATACCGCTCAGAAGGGGAGGGAAAGTCAGCAGAGATCGCGGGACAGTTAGGCAAGGAGTTGAAATTGATTACCTCAGAGGCTTATCGTAAAGCAGAGGTGCTTAAGGGTAAAGCAGATGCCGAAGTAATTAGCATCTACGCTAAGGCTTATAGCAAGGATCCTGATTTTTACTCTTTTGTAAAGACGTTGGAGACGTATCGGCAGACAATTGACGAAAGCTCGACACTAATCCTGACTACAGAGGCTGATTACTATAAATATCTTAAAGGTATTAAGTAAACGCCGTTAGAGAATTTTGTTTTCTAGCGGGGTAAACAGAATAGGCCTCAAGACACGGTTCAGCGTCTTGAGGCCTATTCTGCGGATGCGATTTTTCCAATAATAAAAGGGGGGTTGATTAAGAGTTATGTCTGGATTTGACTTTATATTGCTTGTTCCAATGGGGGCAATTTTAGCATTGGTTTTCGCGGGTTTTTTGGTTGTCAAAATATTGAGATTTGATGAGGGCACGGATAAGATGAAGCAGATTGCCTTAGCAGTAAAGATTGGGGCAAGAGAATATCTTAAAAGACAAAACAGCATTGTAGCGGTGTTTTTCTTTGTTGTGTTTTTGATCCTGATATTTTTGGCTTTTGGCGGTTATATGGTTATATTTGTCCCGTTTGCCTTTTTATCAGGCGGATTTTTTTCGGGCCTTGCCGGTTTTATCGGGATGAATGTGGCAACCAGCGCTTCCAGCCGCACAGCCAATGCGGCGAGAAGCAGTTTGAATTTAGGTCTGCGGGTAGCTTTTTCCAGCGGGGCGGTAATGGGTTTAGTGGTGGTAAGCTTTGGGCTTGTGCATTTATCGGTTTGGTATTATGTCCTGAATTGGTACTATTCAATTCATTCTTTGCCTCCGGAGATGAGTAAGCTGGCGGTAATTACCTCAACGTTACTCTGTTCGGGAATGGGGGCAAGCTTTGTTGCCTTGTTTGCCCGCGTCGGCGGAGGGATATTTACCAAGGCCGCGGATGTGGGCGCTGATTTGGTTGGTAAGGTTGAGGCAGGGATACCCGAGGATGATCCGCGTAATCCGGCGGTGATCGCCGATAACGTCGGTGATAACGTTGGGGATGTCGCGGGAATGGGGGCTGACCTCTATGAGTCTTATATCGGTTCGATTGTGGCTACGGCTGCTTTAGGCCTGACAGCCGGATTTGGGATAAAAGGGGTTGGGTTGCCCTTAGTTATTGCTGCTGTTGGCGTGCCTGCTTCTATAATCGGCACCTTTTTTGTACGCAGCGGACAAGATGCCTCTCAGGGCGCATTGCTGGTTGCCCTGCGAAGGGGGATGTTTATAAGCTCGTTATTGGTGGCTTTATTTTCTTTTTTTGTTATTCGAATGCTTTTAGGCAGCGGGCATTTAGGAATTTATCTTTCCGTGCTTTTTGGTTTAGTCGCTGGTCTGCTTATTGGTTTATCTACCGAGCGTTTTATCTCAACTAATTTTCCCGCTACGCGTTCGATTGCCGATGCTGCTTTAACCGGTCCGGCAACCGTAATCATTGGCGGGATAGCGGTGGGCATGCTTTCTACGGCTATTCCAGTGCTTATTGTTAGCGCGGTGATTCTGGGAAGCTTCTTTTTGTCGGGTGGGGTTGCTAATTTCAACGCCGGGATTTACGGTGTGGGGATTTCCGCGGTAGGAATGCTTTCGACTTTGGGCATTACTCTGGCTACTGACGCCTATGGTCCGGTTGCGGATAATGCCGGTGGCAACGCCGAGATGTCCGGGCTTGGGCCTGAGGTTCGTAAGAGAACAGATGCTCTTGATTCTCTGGGTAATACCACCGCGGCTACCGGAAAAGGCTTTGCTATTGGTTCAGCTGCCTTGACCGCCCTGGCCTTAATTGCCGCTTATCATCAACAGATTGTCCTATTGGGCGGGAAGTTGAACCTAAGCCTGCTTAACCCTATTGTTCTGGTTGGTTTATTTATCGGCGCGATGCTGCCGTTTTTATTTAGCTCTATGACAATAAAGGCAGTGGGCAGGGCCGCGGCCGCGATTATTGCTGAGGTGAGAAGGCAATTTAAGGAAATCAAAGGGATTATGGAACATAAAGCTCAACCTGACTACGCGCTTTGCGTGGGTATTGCTACGCGGGCCGCGCATAAAGAGATGATTCTGCCTTCTTTGACCGCGATTATTGCCCCGATTCTGATTGGGGTATTAATTGGGGTTGAGGCAGTGGTCGGACTTCTGGCAGGGGCAACTGTTTCCGGATTTGTCCTGGCAATAATGATGGCTAATTCCGGAGGTTCATGGGATAATGCCAAGAAATTTGTTGAAGAAGGCAATCTGGGAGGCAAGGGTTCTTTTGCCCATAAGGCAGCAGTAGTAGGGGATACCGTAGGAGACCCATTTAAGGATACCTCAGGGCCAAGCCTGAATATCCTTATTAAGTTGATGTCTATGGTTTCCATCGTTTTTGCCGCCTTTGTCCTTAGATTCTCTCTATTTTAACCCTTATTCCTAAAAAGTAGCTAAAAGGTGCTTGATTGTTGTGATTGTGTGCTATAATCTTTTGCATGGATGACCGGGAGTTAATTCAGGGCTGCCTTAAACAGGATAAGGCAGCATGGGATGAGTTTGTAGATAGATATTCCCGCCTTATTTATAATTATATCCACAGCGTTTATAAGATTAAGGGTGTTGGTTGCCATCCGGATACAGTCAACGAGTTGTTTCAGGAAATCTTCCTCAGTTTAATCAAGGATAACTTCCATAAGCTGCGTCAATTCAAAGGTAAAAACAATGCCAGTTTAGCCAGCTGGCTAAGGGTAATTACCATAAATTTCTGCCTTAATTATCTTAAAAGGGATAACAAATCAAAGCCGTCTTCCCTGGATGAAGATCTTGGCGAGGGAGAGTTCTCGTTAAAGGACATGCTTTCTGACCAGCATATTTTGGCTGATGAGAATTTGACTGATCAGGAGAGATTAGAGTATCTCTTTGAGTGTATTGATATTTTGAACAATCAGGATAGGTATTTCCTGGAGATGCATATTTATCAGGATGTAAAGTTGGAGGATTTACAGGTTGTCCTGGGGGTTTCCCGCAGCGCCATGGATATGCGAAAGTCCCGGGTTGTTCAAAAACTCAGGAATTGTTTTCAGGATAAAGGCTTTTTGTTAGATTCTTAGGTTTCTGTTGTCTATTATTAGTAGAGAGGCCTCTGAAAAACTACTAAAATAGGCCAGAGGCCTCAGTATAATGAGTCAGTGAATGGGAAGGACTAACCAGATATTAAGGATGATTTACCGATTATATCGAAAGAAGCATATTAAGGAAGATTTGCCTTGTCCGGATGAAGAGATTCTGGTTTGTTTCTCCGAGGGTACTCTTACAAAGAGCGAGTCAGAAAAGATACAGCAGCATCTTATCTCATGCCGCCGGTGCGCGGAGGTTGTCAGTTTATTTTGTCGGAGTTCCCAGGAGGCCGGGCGTGTCCCTGAATTTTTGATTAAGCAGGTAAAGAGGTTGATAAAACAAGACGTCGCGGGCGATATCTTTAAGGTTGTTATAGCCCTGAAGGAAAAGGCGCTTGAGATTCTGGAAACTACCGGTGACGTTATTATGGGTAATGAGATTATACCTATACCGGTTTTGCGCGGCCGGAAAATTGATGATTTTCCCGATGAGCTAAGATTAATTAAGGTATTCAGGGACATAGAAATTACCATTTTTTTCCAGAGAAAAGACAATAAGAGGGTTCGGATTAATCTAAATCTAATAGATAAAAGCAGCCTTTTGCCTTTAGATAATCTGCGCGTGACGCTTTCAAAGGATGGATGTGAATTTGCCTCGCATGCGGTTAGGGCGGGGAATGTGGTATTTGAAAATGTTAGCTGCGGCCGCTGGGTTATCCGGATAGCGCGCAAAGACGAAAACTTAGGTGATATTAATTTGGAGATACTTTAAGAGTAACGAGCAGAGAGAATATGCAGGAATTTGATACCTGGATTTTGGAGATTACGTGTCAGGGTGAACGTAATCTGAATTTAAGTTTATTTGAAAAAGGGCAAACCTTTCCTCTTAAATCAATAAGTTCTACCCCGGTAGATTTCGCGGAAATCGAACAGCTCAATAATGAGGTAATTGCGATAATAAATAAAAGCAGGCAGAGAAAAACGCTTGCGCAAGACTCGATAGAGGATTTTAAAAAGAATACAAGACTCCTTTATGACCTTTTGTTTAGCCGCCAGATCAAAAATCGGCTGGATTCTCTTGGGTCCGTAAATCTGGTTCTTTCGCTTGATGAAAGGTTGATCGCTATTCCATGGGAACTCCTTTTTAACGGTCAGGATTTCCTTTGTTTTAAATTTAATCTCGGCCGCAGTATTCATACCAGGAATTCAGAACATCAGCCGCGCTATCGCAATATTTCATCCAAACCAAGGATGTTGATTCTCGCTAATCCTACCGGAGACCTGCCATCGGCTTACAGGGAGGGTTTATACATCAAGAATTGTTTAACCAAAACCGGCTCGATAAGCGTGGATTTTAAGGCACAGGATATAAGCAGTAATTATGTGCGTAAGAATCTGCGTGATTATGATATCGTTCATTTTGCCGGGCATTGCGAATATAATAGTGAAAAGCCTGAAGAGTCCGGCTGGATAGTAGCTGATGGCTGGGTTAGCGCAAGGGATTTCCTTGTTTTAAGTGAGAGCGCTGCTCTTCCCAGTATAATTTTTGCCAATGCCTGTCAATCAGCGCGCGCTGAGAACAATCTTCTGGATTTACAGGCGCAAAGTAAGGTTTACGGGCTCGCGCAGGCCTTTCTATTTGCCGGGGTACGGCACTACCTGGGCAGTTTCTGGAGGGTCGAGGATGATTTTAGCGGAAAATTCGCGGAGGAGTTTTATAATCAAACAATTTCCGCTCAGTCAATCGGCAAGGCAGTAAGGTTAGCGCGCCTGAGACTTTTTCGTGAGTATGGTATTGCGGCAGTTGCCTGGGCCGGTTATGTGCTTTACGGGGATCCGGGATTTGTTTTGTCTTCTCTTAGTGGCGCAGCGGCTAAAAAGAAAAGATTCCACGGGGTGGAAGTTTCTTCTGATGGGGCAAGGAGGCGCCTGGCGGTTATATCCAAAAAGAAAGCGATTATTTTTGGTTTAACCCTGGCGGTTCTTATTTCTGGCATGGTCGCGGTTAAGATTTTACCCACACTTAATCCAAAAACCTATTTTTTGTTTTCTCAGGCAAAGCAATCATACACGCAGGGAGATAATTCTAAGGTGTTCAGTTTAGCTGAAAGGATTATCAAACAGGATAGTTCATATTTACCTATTTTGAAACTGCGCGGGGATGTCTATTTTCGTTTAGGGAGATCAACCGAAGCCTTAAGCGATTATTTTGATTATGCCCGTCTTAGCCAGAAGAAAAAAGACTACAAGCATTTAGCCGCGGCCTATACCAAGATCGCGTGGACTACTCATATGTGGGGTGATTATAAAAAGAGTTACGAATTTTACCAAAAGGCTCTCAATATAAGCAGAAAATATCATGATAAACTTAACGAGGCAGATGCTATGGAGCGTCTTGCTGTATGGTATATTGATAAGGGTGATAATGAGGCCGCATTTTCTTTATTGATAAAGAGTTTAGATATTAACCGGCAGAGAAGCCATGATCCTGAGCATAGGTTTAATTTAGCCTGTGATTATTTTACTCTTGCTTTTCTTTATATGGAAAAGGAGGAGTATGCTACGGCTAAGGATTTTTTTAAGAAAAGCGAGGAGATTTTTGAAAGCTTAGGGGAAATCCCGGAATTAAGTGATTATTATTTTGATATGGGCGAGATAGCCCTTCTTGAGAAAAATTACAACCTGGCTTTAGAGTTTTATCAAAAAGGCTTAGCTTTGGATAAAAGGCTTAATCATCGATTTAATCTAAGTTCTGATTATTGGATGATAGGAGAGTTTTATTGGGAAACGGGTAAAATCGCGCAGGCAGAGAATTATTTTAAGGAGGCTATTATTCTCTGTCGCCAGATTAATAACCGCCCGGTATTAGCCGGTGTTTACTATGATTTAGGCATGATGTATAAAGAGTTAGGCGAAGACAATAAGGCTAAGGAGTATTATTCTCAGGCGCTTAAACTTTACAAGGATATTGATACGCCGGATTATCAGCAAGTTCGGCAGGAATATCTTTCTTTTGAATAGATTTTTTCCCGCAGATTTATAAGCAGTTTTATCTAATTTTCCAATCTTCAATCCACAACTTCCCAGCCTCAGTCCTTTAATAA
>JAUXFU010000114.1 GCA_030622705.1 Candidatus Omnitrophota bacterium
AAAATCACCATTCGCGAAAAAACCGTCAGATTCATTCCACACGATTTTGCGTAAATCCGTGGTCATCTGTGAACTATATCCCTGGCAATCCGTGATTAATACAGAAGTTGTAATACGTTTTTACGCTTGGATTCTTTTACAGCGAAAGCTGCTTTGGCTGAAATCACCATTCGCTAAAAAACTGTTATATTCATTCTGTATGCTTTTGTGTAAATCCGCGGCCATCCGTGAACTAAATCCGTGGTCATCCGCGATAAACAAATCCGCGGTAATCCGCGTCTAAACAATGAAGAAACATATTCACTTTATGGGTATTGGTGGTATTGGGATGAGCGCGGTTGCCCAATTATTATTAAATAAGGACTGGCGAATAAGTGGCTGTGATTTAAAGGAAAATGAGCTTACTAATCGCCTGCGTCAACTTGGTATTACTGTATGGATAGGCCATGATCGCCGGCATTTAGAAACCGTAGATATTCTTGTTTATACTTCAGCAATACCTGGGGATAATCCTGAGATGCAGGAAGCAAGGTGCCGGGGGCTGCAGGTTATGAAACGGGCTGAGATTCTTAGTTTTCTTATGCAGGATAAAACGGTGGTTACTGTGGCGGGAATGCACGGCAAAACCACGGTTGCCTCTTTAGCATCGCATCTTTTGTCTGAAGCAGGGTTGTCTCCTATGGTGGCAGTGGGGGGAATTTTACAAAACACAGGGGGTAACGCCTTAGCCGGCAGCGGTAGGTTCTTTGTGGCTGAGGCCGATGAATCGGATGGTTCATTTCTGCATTATTTTCCTGATTACTCAATTATTACCAATATTGATTACGAGCACTTAGATTACTACGGTGATTTTGATTCTATCCAGGAGGCATTCCGTTGTTTTATCAGTCAGACAAAGCAGGGAGGTTTGTTATTTTGCTGGCGGGATGATCCTTATTTAAGTAAATTAGTAAGGGATTGCAAAAAGAAGGCAGTATTTTTTGGATTGGGTGATAATGCCGATATTTATGCCTCAAACCTTATCCTGCGGGGCTTAGCTTCAGAATTTGATTGCTTCAGAGAGAAAGAATTCATCGGGCATTTTAAGATTGAATTGGGAGGCAGGCATAATACTTTGAATGCCCTTTCGGCTATTGCTTTAGGGTTAGAGTTAGGTATAGGCGCGGAAACTATCATGGCGGCTTTGATGAATTATCAGGGTACCAGAAGGCGCCTGGAGATAAAATTTAATTCGAAAGAGATTTTGGTTCTTGAGGACTATGGACATCATCCAACTGAGATAAAGGCAACCTTGGAGGCGGTTAAGCTGCTTGCCCCCCGGCGGTTATTTGTTGTATTTCAGCCTCACCGTTATACCCGCACAAAATTTCTCCTGGATTCCTTTGCCGGTTGTTTTGATTTAGCAGATTTTGCTATAATTACGGATATCTATCCGGCAGGAGAACTGCCGATTAAAGGAATAAGCGGTTATTTGTTATACGAGAGATTAAAGTCGCGGCGGCATCATGGGGTAAGATTTTTACCAAAAGAAGATATTCTTGTTTATCTTCTTGAGATGCTGTGTCCCCGCGCCAAAAATTTTGGTGTAGGAGTAAATTCTCAGGATGTGGTTATTGTTTTAGGTGCAGGAGATATTAATAGTATAAGCGATGAATTGGCAGACACGCTTAGCCGGCAGGCTCAGGATAAACGAGCACTTAGCGAGGCATACCAGCTTTAAGATCGGAGGTCCGGCTCAATTTTGGTTTGAGCCTAAGGATCTTTTTGATTTGCAGAATCTGGTTAGTCTTGCCCGCGAGAAAAGTATCCCTCTGCGGATTATCGGGGCAGGAACTAATATATTAGCCGATGATAGAGGTATAAAGGGAGTGGTGGTAAAATTAAGTTCTTCTTATTTTAAGAAAGTTTCGGTTAACGCCGGCCTTAAGTCTATGGATAGAAAAAGCGGGGTTATCAGCGCCGGCGCAGGCGTGGCTTTGGTCAGGTTGGTCCAATGTGCCCGCTCCTGCGGTTTTTCCGGCTGGGAGTTATTAGCCGGCATTCCGGGAACACTGGGGGGAGCTTTGATTATGAACGCCGGGAATATCGGAGAAAGTGTAATGGACATAACCGTGATAGACAGCTACGGCAGGTATAGAATACTGAAGAGCAAGCAGATAAAATTCAGCTACCGCAAGTCCAGCCTTAGCCGCTATATTATCTTAAGCGCCCGTTTTAAACTAATAAAAAAGGATAAAAGATTAGTCGGCAGATACATTGATGAGAATCTTGGTTATCGCCAAAGGACACAGGATTTATCCTGTCTTTCCGCCGGATGCATTTTTAAAAATCCTTCCTGCTACCTTGAACGAAACCTAAGGATTCGTCGTTCTTTGAGCCAATCCGGATTTATCAGGCGTACCGGGATAGATCCGGAAAGCCGCGCAAAGAAGTCAGGACATAAAGCTAATCCTTCAGCGGCTTATCTTATTGAGCGCAGCGGCTTAAAGGGTAGTTCGTTTGGGGATGCGGTTGTTTCGCTTAAACATGCCAATTTTATTATTAATAAAGGAAAAGCGAATTCTGCCGATATTTTAAGATTAATGACGTATATAACCAGACAGGTCAAGAAGAGATTTAAACTTGATTTAGAGCCGGAGATAAAAATCTGGCGTAGGTAGTTTTGGCAATTTGATAAGTTTAAAAAATATATCACACAGACATTTAAGATACAGAGATAATTTTAAAGTAGCAAGTAGAGAGAGATGGAAACAGGGTTAAACAATTTTGGCAGGATAGGCGTTTTGATGGGGGGGGCGTCCAGCGAACGCGAGATTTCTCTTAAGTCGGGCAACGCGGTGTACGAATCGCTAAAAAATCAGGCTCTGGAGGTAACCGCTATTGATATTCAGACTGATGATTGGCATCAGAATCAGCGGATTATTCAGGACTTAAGCTTAGATATTGCTTTTATTGCCCTTCATGGCTGTTTTGGGGAGGACGGCCGGATTCAGGCTCTATTAGAGGAATTGAATCTTTGTTATACGGGTTCAGGCCCTGTTGCCTCGTGTCTGGCAATGGATAAAATCGCTTCCCGCCGGATCTTCCGCGAGCAGGGATTGCCTGTGCCGAATTATGTTGTTTTTTCCGCTAATGATGATTTCAGACTACTTCGGCAGATTACCGCGGGTTTAAATCCCCCGTTTGTAGTTAAACCCGATCAACAGGGTTCAAGTATTGGTTTGTCTATTGTTAATGCGCATGACCGGTTGCAACAGGCAATTGAGTATGCCGCAGGTTTTAATGAACGCGTTATTATCGATGAATACATATCCGGCAGAGAGATTACTGTTGGTATTTTAGGTGATTCAGCGCTGCCGGTGGTTGAGATTATGCCAAAAAAAAGATTTTACGATTATGAAGCAAAATATAAAGCGGGCAAAAGTAATTACCTAATCCCCGCTGATTTGTCTGCGCCGGTAACTGCCCGGGCGCAGACGGCCGCTTTAAACGCGCATAAGCTGTTGGGTTGTTCGGGGTTTTCCCGGGTGGATATCAGGTTAAGTCCGGATAATATTCCTTTTATTTTAGAGATTAATTCTATACCCGGCTTGACAGAAACCTCTCTTTTGCCCAAGGCAGCAGAGGCGGCGGGGATAGATTTTACTCAATTGTGCATTCGTATTTTAGGTTTAGCTACAATGAAGCCGAGAAACCGCCATTTTAATAAAGCAGCAATGGCATAGAGTAAGAAAACAGATAGGGTTCGCTGAATATGAAAAAAAGGAAATCGAGGTTTCCC
>JAUXFU010000010.1 GCA_030622705.1 Candidatus Omnitrophota bacterium
AAAACCGCCCTCACAAGTCACTGTTCCGTCTCCATTCTCGTAGCAGGAACAAAGCGGGGTATGACTAAAAACACCGGATACCAGAAAAAATCCAAGCGCCATACAGATTGTCAGCATAATCAATATTTTCCTCATAATCTCACCTCCTTTCAATGAGCAGACAACTTACGGAGCGATAGCGACGTAAGTTGTAGGCCGAAGGCCGTCTGCGAATTGAACCCTTGACATTTTTCTCTAGAAAACCCTCTGGTTAACTTACTTATTGTCTCCTTTCTTGTCTTTCCGTTCTTAAACTGCATTTCACGCTTAAATGCTTCTTTACGAGATTTCACCTCTTCGAAATAAACAAGTTTAACAGGTCTCCTTTTCTTAGTTGATTTTACTTCTCCCTTTGAATGTTCCAATATGCGTCTTGCTAAATTATTAGTATGGCCATAATATTTATATCCATCTCTACATTGTAATATGTAAAAGTAATAAGTCATTTCTAAAAATGTCAAGGGTCAAGTTCAGCCAGCAGACTTACGTTCATTTCATTCCGTAAGTCTGGGCTTCACTTGAATAAACCCCATTACCGTAGTAACAGCTATCGCTATAATATAAAAGGCAACCATTGCCTGTAATCCGCTAAGGCCTAACAGACCTCCTCCGGAAAAAACAAAAATTGCTATTAGGGACCCAAGAATTATAGGATAAACAGTAGCAAAAAGCATCCATTTTAAACTGGCAGCTTCTAATTTAACCATAAGAAGAGTAGGAATGCAGGGAGGATACATTGCCATAAATAATATTATCCCTAAGGCATGCAGGGAAGTCCAGCCTTTCTCTTTCTCCTTTATTCTTTCCTCAAGTCTCGCTTCTTTGTCCTCTGGCGATGATTGATAAATACTCCCTAAGGTTGCCACGCTACTCTCTTTTGCCGCAAAAGAACTCAAGAGAGCAATATTCACCCGCCAGTTGAACCCTGCAAACTTGGTAACCGGCTCTAAGAAACGACCCGTTCTTCCTAAATAACTTGATGCGATAGTCTCTTCCCTTCTTTCTCTTCGAAGTTTCTTCCTTGTTTTGGCTAACTTCTTGTAGGCTTTCTCAACCCTCGCAGCATCTTTATCTACTATCTTCTTTCCCTCAAGCTCGTATTTTCCTCTTTTTACAATCTTAAAGAATTCGGGGTTTTTATTATAAAATTTTTGATCAATAGCTTCTCTTGTTTGCTTTGTTTTAGCGCCTATTTTAGCCCTTTTATACTCATTGTAATATGTTGTAAACCCCATCAATTGAGATCCGGCTACAAGCTTGATATATGAATTGTTATCCCCTATCTTTTCATAGAAGGCCTGAATTGCCTGGCTTGCTTGATTCTCATAATAAACAGTTTTTTCTTTGTTTAAAGCCGGGTAGTTAATCAAAGCATAAACAATAGCAGCAACAATAATAATAACGGTTATAATCTTTTTAACAAAGAGCCATACCCGTTCAACACAACGACGCATAACACCCCCAAACGCAGGCAAATGATAAGCAGGCATCTCTAAAATAAAAGGCGCGCTTTCTTTCTTCCTTAGCACCGTAAGGTTTAAAATTTTAGCTACAGCCAAAGCTATAATAATCGTAATTGTGCTGATAAAGAACATCATAAGAGCTTTATATTTTACAAAAAATATCCCGATAAGAAGCACATATAAAGGAATCTTTGCCATACAGTTCATAAGGGGTACGATCAAAATAGTCGCCATTCTGGCCTTTTCATCCTTTATGCCGCGGCAAGCCATTACCCCTGGTATGGCACATCCGCCCACACATACCCCACCCAAAATAAGAGGCAAGACAGAGTGTCCGTGAAGGCCAAAATATCTGAAAACTCTATCTAATATAAAAGCCATTCTGGCCATATAACCTGTATCCTCAAGGATAGCTATCAAAGCAAACAAAATTATAAAGATGGGCACATAGTTTAATACCGCTATAATTCCATCAATGACCCCTAAAGGCATAGCACGCAAAATAGGATCGCAAATAAATCCTTCGGAAGGAAGAAATAAGGCAATAAAATCCCTGAATCCTGCCAACAAAGGCCAAGTATACTCGGTTAATTTATAACCCTGAACTATGGCCAACTGATACAGGCCGTATATCGTTACCGCCAAAATAATCGGGCCAAAGAATCTATTACAAACAACCTTATCAATCCTATCAGTTAATGTCTTAGGGGCTATATTTGTACGTTTAACGCAATTTTCTACGATTTCACCAGCGGCGCGATAACGCTCTTGGGCGATGACTTTTTCGGGAACTTTCTTATGCTCTTCAATAAAATGCTCTCTTTCCTGAACAACCTTATTTAAAATATATTCGGCTCTCTGAGATTGTTGCCGCACCAACCTTTGGACTTCACTATCACCCTCGATTAATCTCACAGCAAGCCATCGGCTGGAATAATGTTCCGTAAGCCGTGGATCCTGCGACAACTCTTTCTCCAATGACTCAAGAATCGACTCCAGAGTTTCCCCATAATCAAGGCAAATAGGCGTAACTTTCTGTTTATTTTTATAGGTAGAATGAATACTCTGACGAAGCTCATTCTTGCCTTTGCCCCTGTTACCAATTGTGGGTACTACGGGTATGCCGAGCTGTTGGGAAAGTTTCTCTATATCAATTTCAAAACCGCGCCTTTTAGCTACATCTGTCATATTCAAATCAAGCACCAAAAGCAATTCCATCTCCATTAACTGAAATGTTAGATAAAGATTCCGTTCCAAATTAGAAGCATCTACTATATCAACCACAACCTCAGGCCTCTCAAGAAGAAGGAAATCTCTTGCTATGCGTTCTTCCTGTGTATAAGAAGTAAGGCTATATGTCCCTGGTAAATCAACTACTACTATCTTATCTCCATTCGAAAGGAAAGAGCCAATCTTTTTCTCAACTGTTACGCCAGGGTAATTGGCTACATGTTGCCTGGCTCCGGTAAGAAAATTAAAGATGGTAGATTTACCTGAATTGGGCTGACCTGCCACTGCAATCAGAATCTCATGAACTTTCTCTTTCATAACAAAACTACCTCAACAACCTTTGCTTCCATATGACGTAAGCTTAAAAAATATCCCTTTATAGAAATTTCAACCGGATCTACTAAAGGAGCATTACGAATTACTTTTATCCGTGCCCCAGGGACAAATCCCATATCAAGCAAACGCTGCCCCAAAGCACCCTCTACAAGTATATCCTTGACACTACATTCCTGATTAACTTTTACTTCGTCTAAAGTCATCGCCTTTTATTTCCTTATAGACATTCCTGAAAAACCATAATTTTCTGGGCTACTCCTTGTCCTATTGCTAAGCGAGTCTCTTTAATAGCAATGAGAAACGGCCCAGGAGCTCCCTGTTCGAGCACTTCAACCTCTATACCTACATCTAATCCTATATTAAACAAATGCTCTTTTACGCCTCTTCCGCCCATAATAGAAACGATTCTTGCTTTCTTACCGGGAGAAACTACCGCAAGTGGCATAATTGATGTGCTCATGCTAAACCCATAGCCTTTCACCATAAAAAACTTAAACTACCTTTTTGCATCTGGGGCAAATACCCACAAATGCTATATTGTAGGATAATATTCTATATTCGCTTAACTCTTGCGCTTTCTGCCTTAGATCATCTACCTTTAGACAAATATCTTTTACCTTTCCACAATTTCGGCAGATGGCATAATAACGGTAACTTTTAATATTTGTATCGAATCGACTTTTTATCTTCCCGCCATAATTAATTTGATTTATAATATCCTGCCCTACCAACAGTTTTAAGCAGCGATACACTGTTGCACGACTGACCGTCGGAGTCGATTTTACGATCTTTAAATAAAGATTATCGGCAGTTAGAGGACATTTACATTTTCTTAAAGTTTCTATAATTGTCTCGCGTTCCTTGGTCAAACGAAATCCCTTATCTTGCAGAGACTTCTTTATGTGCCGAATACCTTGATTGTTTGACATATATAATAATGTTAGATATGCCTAAGTTCTGGATTAAAAAAAATTACATTTTAACTAAAGTCTTTTGCTTCATCTGTCTCACTTTACATTTTAAACGCTTACCAGTTTTATAATAAAGGTCGAAACTTTTTAGCCAATCAGGCCTATCGTAGCCAGGGCAGGTTTCTATAAATTCTATAAACCTTGTTAATTTCTGGAAGGTTTGAGGACTTATGGAATGTTCCATCTTGCAGGCATCTTCTGTGGCTACCTTGGAATCAATCTTTAAAATTTCAGTTAGAAATTTAAACAGCATATCATGCCGCCCTTGAACACCTTGAGCCAACTTTTCTCCTTCTGGAGTAACTTCTACATAACCATACTTCTCATGAATAATAAGTTCTTTCTTGGAAAGAGTATTCAAGGCAGCACTAACACTAGGAGTTTTTACATTCATTAAGCGACTAATATCTCTAACCCTGGCTACACCCTTTTCTTTTTTAAGGACAGCAATAACTTCCATATAATCTTCCATATTCGAAGTTAATTTTTTGCCCTCGTTTCTTTTCATGCCCATTCAAAACTCCAATAATTTTATTCTTACCTTTATTTGTTAAACAAGTCTAACATATTTTACTTCATCTTGTCAAGGAAAATCTGCCCTTCGGGCAGAGACTACAGCAGATTTTCCGCAGACCCCGGCGAATGTGCCAAAATTATCGGAAAGAATTTTGGCACATCTTATGAGCCGGGGTAATAATAAGAGACTCCAACAATGTAAATTCAAGACCGTTTCTACTTAACATTGTGGCTAACAGTAAGTTCTAATAGAAGTGGCCCCCCTGGCATAATTACAACAAACAGAAAACAGATTTATCCTAACCCTAAAAGCCTTCCTCCTTGATAGATAATAAAGGCCGCTATCCAGGCAAGTGCCGTAGTATAAAAAGCGGTAAATATCGGCCAGCGCCAGGAGTTCGTTTCTCTTTTTATAACCGCTATTACCGCTACGCAGGGCATATAAAGCAGCACAAAAACCATAACGGCATAGGCAACTAAAGGATTATACATCTTTTCTCCATCAGGACGCAGTTGTCCCTGAAGGGCCTCGCGTAAGGTCTCAGACTCCTCATCGGCCTGGCCAACTGAATGCAGGGTCCCTAACGTCCCTACCACAATCTCTTTGGCAATAAACCCGCCAACCAAACCAACCGATACCTTCCAATCGTCAAAACCTAAGGGTCTAAATACGGGAGCAACTGTCTTTCCCAGCCTTCCGGCATAACTATTTTCCAGTTTTTCAAAAGCCTGTTCATTCTCTAATTGATCAACCAATTCCCGGTTATCCTGCGCTTGTTCGATTAAAGTATCATAATCCTTGGAATAATCAGGCATCCATGGAAAATTACTCAAGAACCAAACTAAAATACAACCGGCGAAAATAATTGTCCCGGCCTTCTTTAAATAAACCGAGCCTCTTTCCCACATATGTATCAGCAGTCCCTTTACAGTAGGCATCCTGTATGGCGGAAGCTCCATAACAAAAGGGGCTGCCGGGCCCTTAAAAAGATACTTACGAAAAACCTTGGCCGTCACAATAGCCATTGCTGCCCCTAACAGGTAGAGAGAGAACAATACATTACCGGCTATCTCTTCAGAGAAAAAAGCCCCAATAAATAAAGCGTATACCGGCAATCTCGCCCCGCAGCTCATAAACGGATTAACCAGAATGGTTACAAATCTGTCTTTTTTATCTTCGATGGCGCGAGTTGCCATAATTGCCGGCATGTTACAGCCAAAACCTAACAGCATCGGGATAAATGAGCGCCCGTGAAGCCCAATCTTATGCATAAGCCTGTCCATAATAAATGCCGCCCTCGCCATATACCCTGAATCCTCTAACACCGCTATTGCCAGGAATAACAGAAATATTATCGGGACAAAAATAAGTACTGAACCTACCCCGCCGATTACGCCATCGACAACTAATGACCCCAAAGCGCTGCCTTCCGGCAAGAATCCACCGATTAAACTCCCTAACCATTCCTGACCTGCCTCAACCCAGTCCATCAAAGGCGCGCTGACTGTAAAGGTCAATTTAAACATCAGCCACATAAAACCCAAAAAGATAGGTAAACCTAAGATTCTGTTAACCAATACCTTATCTATCCTGTCAGAAATAGTGTGGCGGATCTCATAAGTCTTTTTGACCGCCTCTGAGCACGCCCCGCTGATAAACCCATAACGCCGATCCGCGATTATTGCCTCAGGGGTATCGCCAAATACACCCCGCAGATGATGAATACTCTTTTCTACCTGCGTGAGAATCTCATTAGCATATACGCTCTGCTTAATCTTTTCCGTAACCTGGCTATCATTTTCTAAGAGTTTAATTATTAACCACCGCGAGGAATACTTCCCCAATAAGCTATTATCTTTTATTAAAATATCCTCTAACTTCCTTATTTCTTCCTGGATCTCTTTACCATAGCCTATTGTAACCTGTCTTAATTCAACCTTTCCTTCGGCCAATTCGATTGCTTTATCAAGAAGCTCATTCATTCCGGTTTTCTTGCTTGCTACGGTAAAAACAATAGGACTGCCCAGAAGCTCACTAAGCCTGTTTTTTTCAATCTCTAAACCCTGCTTCTGCGCTAAATCGTGCATATTAAAGACAAGGATTAAAGGCACACCCAGCTCCATAAGCTGTGTGGCTAAATACAGGTTTCTTTCTAAATTTGAGGAATCAATTATATCGATTACTATATCGGGCTTTTCCTCAATAATAAAATTCCTCGCTACCAACTCATCCAAAGAATAAGCAGTCAGGGAATATGCCCCCGGAAGATCAATCACATTTATATCATAACCGCTATATTTTAAATTCCCTTCTACCTTCTCTACTGTCACCCCGGGATAATTTCCCACATGCTGACGCGCGCCGGTTAAATTATTAAAAACCGTGGTCTTCCCGGAATTTGGATTTCCCGCCAAAGCAATAGTCAATTTCTTCATTACTTCCTCTCGCTGCTAATTATAACTGCAACGCAACTGCAATCAGATTTCAAGAAAATCGGCTTCACCGATGACTTTTATCTCTGGTCACGGGCGATTTTCGCAGTCCCAGCCGTTTTGCTTTGCGTAGCAAAGCAGGCGGAGATAGGAAAGTATTTTTATACTTTCCTATGCAGTAAAAAAATTACTCCTCTCTTACCATAACCTTCTGAGCCATCCCATGTCCTAAAACCAATCTTGTATTACCCGCGAGAACGATACAGGGACCCCGGTGATGAGAATGGATAACCTTTAAGCTTATCCCTTCATTTAGCCCCATATCAGTAAGTTTCGTCCTTAAACCTCTGCCGCCCTCTATGCGAACCAGAGTCACTTGCCTGCCGGCAGATACCATTGTCAGAGGTGAAACCGTCTCCATCATACCTCCATATATATATTAGCTGCCTCATTTTTTCGAAGAGACAAATGATACCCCTTAATCTCCACCTCGATAGGGTCCCCTAAGGGCGCGACTCTCTGTACTCTTATCTCAGCCCCCTTAACAATACCCATATCCAAAATCCTGCGATAAACAGAACCACTGCCTGCTGTTTTAACAACCCTACCCTTCTCGCCCGGCTTTAATTCGTCAAGAGATTTATTAAGCATAACTTCCCCCTTTTTTAATTGCAGTTATTCATAAGTAGAAAGATTTTTTCTCGCTACTTGCTACTCGCTACTCACTACTCTCTTCTTTGACTGGCACCTCTCGCAATAGCCCCTAATCCCTAAACGGTGCTCAGTCGGGCTAAACCTAAATCTCTTACAAACCCTATTCTGCAGATTCTCGATCTCGTTATCCTTAAACTCGAAAATCCTGCCGCAGCCTATACACACTAAGTGGTCATGATGAGGATAACCTGAATTCTTTTCATACTGCGGCCGGTCCTGACAGCGCATGACCTCCTGGATTAAGCCTGAATTAATCAAATGAGGCAGGGTACGATAAATAGTCGCTAAAGAGATAGCTTCTTTGTTCCGGTGTAATTTATCGTAAAGTTTCTCGATATCGAAGTGCCCGGAAAAAGAAGATATAGCTTCCAGTAACATTTTTCTCTCCGGTGTGAACTTCAGGCCCCTGGTTTTTAAGTACTCCCTGAAAAGGGATTCTTGATTAATCATTTTACTTGCAATTGATTCTCAATCACAATTGTAACCTATTTTCTCTTCTTGTCAAGAGGTTTTTTGCCAGAGCTCTGCATATTCTTAGGCTCCTGTAGAGCTCTTTTAAATTTCTCTATCCGAGCGTCTTGGGGGAATGCCTTCTGCATTTCTTGATAGTTGCTTAAAGCAAAGGCATCTACTCCTGTCAGCTCATAATACATCCCTAACCACCTATACGCGGCCCAATTTCTGCTATCTGCGTTAATTGCCTGTTTAAACCAGTTTACTGCCGCAGGATAATCCTTCTTTCTCGTCGCGTAATAAACTCCGATATTGTAATACCCCTGAGAATTCCCGGGATCCGCCAAAACAGACCTCTTATAAACAGATACCGCTTTTTCATCCTCTCCTATCCGCTCATAAACCATCCCTAAGGTATCATAAGCGTAGATTAACTTAGGAAAGGTAAAAATTGCCCTATTTAGGTGTATTATCGTTCTTTTGTAATTACCGCTATTGTAAAATGTCATTGCCCGCTTATAATTCTGCTGAGCAATCCAGGGACGCAGGATAAAAAGAATGGTAATCCCCAATATCAAAAATAACAGCCTTAAGCGAATATCCAAAAATCCGTCTTTAATGTATTTGTGGTTATATATATGCTGCATTATGCCACCCAGACCAGATAAAGCCCAATACAAAAAAGCAGCGTCCCGGAGATTGCCTTAATGTAAACATCTATAAAGTTCGTCTTACGGACAGCATGCTTAAAAGCCCCCGCGGATAATCCGATTATGAATATAGGAAAACTTTGTCCCGCGGCATAGGTAAGGAAAATTAACAAGGCGTAAATAATCTTCCCTTTTACGAAAACCATTGTACTGATAATTAAAAGGATAGGGCCGCAGCAGGGACATAAAGGCGCTTCAAAAAAAGCGAAAACAATTCCAAATATTAGAGCGGTAAAAAAATTCATTTTTTTAAACTTTGGCTTATCTAAAACACATTGAAGATTCACGGATTTAAGTTTAGGGATAAGACCTAAAAGAAAGAACCCAATAAACAAAAGAAATATTCCGCTAACCATATAAAAGGATACGCTTATATCTATTGCGGCGCGCACAAATTTTGCTCCTATGCCAAGAAGGACGCCTAAACAAGTATAACTAATAATCAAACCTGAAACAAAACCCAAAAGAATAAGAAATGCCCCTTTTCGGGAAGTAGATATTCCCGTTACATAACCTAAAACTATGGGAATTCTTATCATCGTACAAGAACTAAAGCTTAATAAAGCTGCTGCTGAAAATACTATTAGGAAGGTAATAAAAGAAAAATTATTGACGGAATCAACGATTAAAGTTTGAATACTCATATCTGCCTTTGTGCCTCTATGTGAGAAATTTTTTTGAAACCACGAGATTTCACAAGATTAAAAGCTTATGAAACCACGAATCAACACGAATTAACACAAATGGGTTTAATTTTAAAAGCTTTTAAGAAACTTCGCGTGCCAACAAAGTTGGCGCACTTAAGGATTCTTCCTTACGAAGTTTCTTATGGTTATGCTTTTTTAATACCTTAAATAATTCGTGTCTATTCGTGTTTATTCGTGGTTACAAAAAAGCTTTTTGCGCGCGTGCGGATAGAAGAACTTAAGACATGAACTGCCTGCTCATTAAAGGTATAGCCCGCCTCATAAGATGCGCATAAATTCTATTCTACAATTTATGTGCATTCGGCGGGATTAATTCGCAGACGTCCCGACTGTGGTCGGGACTACAACTTACGCTTCCTTCGGTCGCGCAAGTTGTCTGCTCATTAAAATAATATCGCCTACTTTACATCCTACGTCTCTGGCAACTACCGGGCACTTTGCCCTAAAAAGGAAATATATTGGCTTATTTTCACCGGATAAAGCCTCAAAGTTACCCTGACCTTTACTGATGATTAAATCCGCGCTCTCATAAACACGTAAGAATTCTTGTGAGCATAAATTTAAAATAGTTCCCGGCGCGTCACAACCACTGGATATAACTTCAGTAACAATCTTATCTATACCGCAAACAACCGCATCCTCTCTTAAGGCGTCGTTAATTACCGGTTTATCCTTTACCGCGTAAAATATCTGCTTGGCTTCAGGCAATGCCTTTATCTGCTCAATTAGGATTCCGTCAAAAACTACCTCTCCGGCATTATCGGCTAAGTAAAGAATTACCTTCGCGCTATTTAAATCGTGTTTAAATTCCTGATAAGCGAAAATGGGCTTATTATACTCATTATGAATATCAAAATCACCGTTAAGAAAATTCTCTACCTCCTGTTCGATCTTTAAAGAATTCTTTACCCCGTAATCGATAACATTACCGGCTATTGCCAATTCTGTTGCGGTCAAAAGCCTCTGTTTTGACAGCCTAACCTTCTCTCTTAACCCCGCAGCAAGCTTAAGAGCTAATTTATTGCTTTTGTCTTTAATCTGTTTAAACGGGTCATAACTTGCGCTTACCCTCTTAACAATCCGATAAATAGTCCTTCCCATTTCCGGAGGGGATAAATCCATACAAAATGCGGATACCGAATCAGAAACCTCATCCAGCACCTTCTTTTGCAATGCCTCATCTGCCCCGGCAATCCGCGCAGCCTCAAGAGCCTGCTTTAAAAAACAGGGAATACAATCTAAATATGTTTTCATCTCGATCCTTTTTTAATATGATTATACAGATTTTCTACCGAAAATACCTGTCCCCACTCTTATTAGATTCGCCCCTTCATCAACGGCAATCTGATAAGAATCTGACATCCCCATAGACAAATACCTCATTTCTAATTCAGGGAAATCGAATGATTTTATCCGCTGGTAAAGCTGGCGGGTTTCTCTAAAATAAAAACGTAACTCTTCCGGTTTCTCCAAAAACGGCCCCATAGTCATCAGTCCGTATACCCTTATAAACTTAAACTGACGAACCCGCTCAATCAACGGCTCCACTTCATCAGGCAACAAACCAAATTTTTGTTTTTCCCTGGCGCAATTTACCTCAATCAAAACCGGCATTACTTTGTTTTTTAACCCGCAAACCTTATCTATCTCCTGGGCAATTTTAAAAGAATCTACGGTCTCGATCATATCAAAAATCTCAACTGCCCGGCTGACCTTATTTTTCTGCAGGTGTCCGATAAAATGCCATTGAACCATTCTTTTAAAAACTCTAAATTTATCCTCTGCCTCCTGAACATAGTTTTCTCCTACAATTTTAATCCCTGCCTCAATTGCCTCACGAATCTCATCGACACTCCTCAATTTACCGGCAGCAACTATTTCAACCCCCGCAGGCAGTTGAGCGGATATTCTTCTAACATTTTCTTTAATCATCTAAGTGCCCTTTTTACCGAAGTTCTATCAAAAAATCCAACCACAGAGGTCACAGAGTTATCAAGAGAACATAGAACAATAAATAAAGTTTTTTCTTTTTTTCTCTGTGTCCTCAAGTTTTCATCTCTGCGTTCTCTGTGG
>JAUXFU010000164.1 GCA_030622705.1 Candidatus Omnitrophota bacterium
AAGTCAACGAGCTTAAGACTGAACTATGGATATTAAGATTAAATGAGCAGTATCCAAATTATATAGGAGTATTGTCAATCTATCTGCTAAATCTTGTTTTATTAGAACCTGGGCAGGCAATGTATTTACCGGCAGGGGAACTTCATGCTTATCTTGGGAAGCTGGATCCTAAAGCTAAGCAAGAGGGTGCAGCTATGGAATTAATGGCTAATTCTGATAATGTATTACGTGGCGGGTTAACCCCGAAACATATTGATGTTCCCGAGCTGTTAAAGACACTTACTTTTAACAGCGGCAAGCCAAAGATTTTGACCCCGCAGGCAAAGTCAACTGCTGAGAGAGTATATAAAACTGCGGCTTCTGAATTTGAGTTGAGTACAATTGATTTAAGCGCTAACCGGGAATTTGTTAGCGATGCTGCGCGTAGTGCTGACGCATTACTCGTGTTAGAAGGAGAAATTGAGGTTGTTGATTCTAAGGGTAACCGATTAAAGCTTGATAAAGGAACAACATTCCTAATGCCCGCATTATTAGGTGAATATAGAATTAAGGCAACAAGTGAATCTGTAAAACTTTATAAAGCAAGCATACCCAATTTGCATTCTTCTCCTACCGTTTCTCATTCGGCAATGTGCCTGGCAGCTGTTGGCTTAGGCGTTATTCCGGCTAATTCCCTGTTAATCGGTATCCCGGCCTGGGCAATTCTTGCTTTGGTTGGTATTGGTGCTGCTATCTGGGTAACAGTTAAATTTGCCCTAAAGAACAGGGCGACGTTTACTATTGCGGCTGTTAATCCTGCGTTTGCCCGTCTTCTATACATCCTCCGTAAGAAAGTCGTTTTCTCCCGCTTTAATGTTCCAACAATCACAGATAGAGAAGAATCCTTAGGTAGTGCCTCCGGCACAATTAACCTCAAAACTAAAGATGTCAATATTAGTGGTTTAAATAAAAAGGCAATTCAAGAAGCAGAGGATTTGTTTAATGTCAATTTCCCTGTTGTATTTGGGGCGTTAAGGATATTAGAGGCACAGAGCAATTTTAGAGGCTTATTTAAGCAAATAGAAGAGAATCCGAAAATTGCCATAGAGTTTGACTCTGATTTGAAAACAACTGGCCAGGTAAACAACAATAGGATCCGTCTACATTGGGCAATCATTACCCGCGCTCCTCCCCTTCTTAGCCAATTAACCCTCCTTGAAGAAATTCTGCATTATTACTATCCTAACCAAGATGTGCATTCAGTTATTGATGAATACATCACCACACAGGTCTACAATTCTTTCCTTGAAGCCATCAAAAAAGCCAAAGAGGTTGGTATTTATGCACATAGCAATTGGCTTATTAATTTGGAACAATTAGATAGATCTGCTTCAACTCTAGTAAGATCAAAAGAGGACAAAGATGTTCTATCTAAATGTGTTTTGCCTATAAAGATAGCTTTAATGGGAACTGCTATGATAAGGGCAGAGCCTACCAAGAAGGATGACTACTATAAAGCGAAGATCCAAAAGAAGTTTTTACAACCACCCATCGGTGTATACAGGCTACAGTATTTTCTTCAGAGGATGTTTGCGAAGGAAGTAGAGGAAGGGAAATTAATAATAGATGTGTTTGATCCCAGTTTTGCCATTGTTAACGATACCCTTCCTTTGTTATTCTCTAAGGTGCGCTCCGAAGGATATCATATTATTGGATTTAGTCCAATAAGAATTCTTTTAGGAGAGGATCTTTTCTTTATGAATAAAATTTATGAAGAGGCTATTATTTTTGGTATTCGTCCTTTATTTATTGCAGGAGGAAATGAAGCCTCAACCAATAGCCAAACTTTACTTGAGATTATGCCTTGGTTAGATTTTTGTATATATGGACTTGGAGAGCCTGTTTTGCAGAATATGATTAAAAGAATTTATGAGAATCTCGGCAAGCAATTGAGAAGAGAAGATTTTTATGATGTGGTGGGTCTTGTTTACTGTAAAGATTCCACTCTGTTCAGAAATCCATGTAGAATTAACCCCAGGGAAATTAAACATTTTTCAGAATATGTTCCAGTAAATATTCCTTATGAAATTTATTGGACACTTGCTAACACAAATAATCTCCAGAAGGTTAGATATACTAAGGTAATAAGAATATTTATGAGTAACTATTGTCCACATAATTGTGCATTTTGTAGTGACCATCGTCTTGGCAGAGAGGTATTTGGTAAAGAGATGGTTCCTGTAAATGCGCAGGAAATAGGAGCATTGATAAAGACACTGTATAAAGAAAAGGGGGCAGAGGGTGTATATTTCAATGATGATGATATGTTCGTTGATAGAAGAAGAGCCTATGAAATGTTGAGTGAGATAATTAAAATGAAAAAGGATGGCGAAATACCTCTTAATATGAAATTCTACGGTCAAACACGCGTCGACCAAGTTAATGAAGAATTGCTTGATTTGCTTAGAGAAGCAGGTTTTATTTACTTAGGATTTGGAGTTGAGTCTTTTTCCGATGAAAGCTTATCTGCTTTGGATATGAATAAAGGTTTCAAAGCTGAAACAGCCTTTGCTAACGTAAAACTTTCTTTACAAAAGAGAATGCCTATTACTAATATTAACTTGATATTATTCCCTCCCACTATATCAAGAAGGTCATTAATTACAACTGTTGAGAGGACAATGGAGTTATTACGTGAATCATTGAGACATAGGGCGAAATTGTCGGTAAATAGCTTTCCTGTGATTGAAGCCTA
>JAUXFU010000188.1 GCA_030622705.1 Candidatus Omnitrophota bacterium
ACAGAACGACATGGCTACGATCCGACTTCGTTCCATCTTTATGGGTCGTTTTAGAATATCTGCGCAGCCATATATTTACCGGCTTTGGCTGGGGATTATTGGGTTATTCGCAATATCTTAATTTGCCGGTAATCCAGATTGCCGGTATTGCCGGCGTCTGGGGAGTTTCGTTTTTAGTGATGATGGTGAATGTGCTGATTTTCTCGATCCTCGATCCTCGATCCTCGATTCTCGCTAAAAAGCAAAGACCGATATCGTCCTTTATAGTTTACGCCTTAGCTGTAGTTTTGTTATTTTTGTCTTTAGGTTATGGTCTTTTCAAATTATACCTATCACCTATCACCTATCACCTATCACCTATTAGGATTTCAGTTATCCAGGGCAACATTCCTCAATCAATAAAATGGCAGAAAAACGCTAAGGATGAGATTTGGCAGCAGTATTTGTCTCTTAGCCGCAAGGCACTAAAAGATTCTCCTGAGTTGATTATCTGGCCGGAGGCGGCCCTGCCGGGAATACCACAGACAGACCTTGATCTTAAGCATAATTTAAGAACATTGGCGCGTAATGCAGGCATCCCTTTTTTAATTGGGACGGTTAGCCTGGATGGGAATAATTATTATAACAGCGCGGTTCTTATTTCAAAACAGGGCGAATTTATTCAGCGCTATGATAAATTACATCTTGTACCCTTTGGCGAATATATACCCTTTAAGGGAATATTTAGTTTTTTAGAAACGGTTGTTCCTATTGGTGATTTTATCCCTGGAAAAGAACATACAGTATTTTTACTCGATGAAACAAACAGGTTAAAAGGCAGCAGGCAGCAGGCAGTAAGGTTTTCGGTTCTCGTTTGTTTCGAAGATCTGTTTCCTGAGATCTCCCGTCAGTTTGTTAAGAAGGGAGCGGATTTCTTGGTTAATATTACCAATGACGCATGGTTTTGTGATACCTCCAGTCCCTATCAACATCTGTCAGCCTCGGTTTTTCGGGCAGTAGAGAATGGTGTTTATTTAGTACGCGCTGCCAATACCGGTATATCGGGGTTTATTGAGCCCGGGGGCCGGGTTTGTCCTGTTATTGATGATATCTCCCGCAGGCAAACTTTTATAAGCGGCTACAGAACCGGGAATATCCTGTCCGTATTTAAGAAAAACACCTTTTATTCGCAATGGGGAGATTGGTTTGTTTTGGTTTGTTTAATTATTGTGATTTATGGCGTTATAGGTGAAAGGTTTCCCGCTAAAGCGGGATTCCGCCACAGGCGGAAAAAGGGTTAAGGGGCAAGGGTGAAGAAATTCCTGTTTGGTTTTTTAATTATTTTTTTACTGTTTATTATTCCCACGCTTCATTTTATAGATAAGACATATTTTCTCTGCCCGATTGAGTATAATAAGGGTATAGTTATCCGGTATGATGATAGAGGCTCGGGAGATTTTGGCGCGCCGCGCGCAGGCAGACGGCGACACAAAGGGATTGATCTTTATGCTCAAACCGGAACAGAAATTAGAGCCGTGCGTTTTGCCAGGGTGGCGGAAGCTGAGTTTCACAAGCGCTTGGGCAATTATGTTGAGTTAGAGCATTCAGGGGATTTAGTAACTATCTATGGGCACCTTAACCGAATTCTGGTAAGTCCGGGCCAATGGATAGCGCAGGGTAAGATTATCGGTTGCGTGGGCAAAACGGGCAATGCCGATCATCCCGGGATTCTACCGCATCTTCATTTTGAGACAAGGAAAGACGGTATAGCTGTTAATCCCGGGGGGTGGCTGGAAGTTAGATAGAAAAAGGATATTGGGTAATTGGGTTATCAGGATTTGGTTATTTGGGGATTAGGATATTAGGGATAAGACCTGATAACCTGATTCCCTTTAAAGGGGGTATTACTCAATTATCGAGTCGTATATTTATTGGAGGTGAAAGATGCTTGAGCTGGGGGTAGTTAAGATAGATAAGCCTGAAGAGGTAAATTTAATTTTGGGGCAGAGCCATTTTATCATAACAGTGGAGAATATCTATGAAGTTTTACTATCCA
>JAUXFU010000121.1 GCA_030622705.1 Candidatus Omnitrophota bacterium
ACTTCCGAGAATATTTATTTCGATGATATTGGCGTTTGTTTTTGCCGAGGGGATTGCGATTATCGCGCTTTTGGCGGTGATGAATTTATTCAGATAACGGAAAAGAATGCGGGTAATTATTCGTAATCCGGAAAGGGTATTTTTTGAGGGTTTCGCGAGAGAGGCGATTTTACCGGGAGAGGATGGTGAATTCACTATCTGGGATTTTCATCAAGCTTTAATTGCTACTTTAAGAAAGGGCAATGTAATTTTAAATTCGGGTGAACAGGTTCCGCCGGAGATATTCGAGATTAACCAGGGGTTGGTAACGCTTGAGCGCAATGAATTGATGATTTTGTGTTTATGATTTGGACGCGGATTGCCGCGGATAAAATTGTGGATCGCGGATGACCGCGGATTTGGTTGGACGCGGATTGCCGCGGATATGATGGGACGCGGATAATAATGATTATACCATTAATCCTAATTCAGATTGTAACCTTACTTGTAATTATCTTTGTTCTGAGGCAGATATTTACCCGTCATATAAACACTGCTATGGTTGATCTGCAGGACGTATATCAGGATAATCTTAAACGGGAAGAGGTACTTAATGATGAGATCGCGCGGACTAAGACATTGCGAGAAGAAGAGATAACCAGGGCGAAAGATGACGCGCGCCGGATTATTGCCGAGGCAAAGGCCAAGGCACAGGAGGAAAGCAGAAAGCTTCTTTTTGATGCGGAAGCCCGGGCGCAAGCGCAGGCCAGGCAGACTTTAGAAAAAACCAACCTGCAGTTAGATAATGAGTATCATCAGATGTTACAGTCATTGCAGGGCAAAATCGCAGATTTCGCCGAGGGCGCGATCAGGGACATCTTAAGCCGCAAAACAAAACGTATACTGCAGGATGAATTGACCGAGGAGCTGCTTAGGGAATTTAGTAATATTCCAAATGAGCAGATTAAATTAGGCCAGGGTGTTAATGAGGTTGGGGTAACCGGCGCTTACCTGATACCAGAGCCGGGGAAATTGAGGATTAAGGAGTCAGTTTGCCGGTATCTACAGAGGAATGATCTGATTTTTAATTTTAAGGTTGATGAAGGAATTATCGGAGGATTAGTTCTTGATTTTGGAGGAAAGATTATTGATGGCAGTCTGCGTAATCGCCTGCGCCAGGCGCTTTCAAAAATTGATTCGCAGCAGGATTTTCAATTTAAACCACAACGCCCGCGTCAAAAAGAAGGTTAATCTTTACCCCGTTAGAGAAAGCCACCGTCACCGCAGACCGTTAGAGAACGAAGTTCTCTAACGGGGTTTAATAATCGTGTAATCACAAAAAATAATGCTTTCTCTGATTAACCTAAAGAAGGATAGGCAGTTACTCGAGAACTTGCGCGGGGTAATGGATGTTTTAAAGGAATTTGCCGGCATACAGCTGCGCACTTTGCAGGCAGAGGGCTTTGACCGGGGCTTCACTGAGAATGTAGAAGCGGCTTTCCGGCTGCTTAATCTTCAATACGTGGTCCATCCTTTTTTAAAGCAAACACAGGGCCTTCCGAGAGCAATAGTGGTTCTTACGCCTGATGAGGGCTTTACGGGAGAATTAACCTCTTTGCTGATTAGAGAGGCAGAGTTATTGTCTGAGAAAGGCGATGAGTGGATTGTTCTTGGTGAGCGCGGCAGATTTTTACTGCGCAGCCGCGGCCAGCAATTTACGGAACTCAGGCGCCAAAAGGAAAGAGAGTTTATTTATCAGGATGCTAAGAATTTAACCTCCTATTTTATCGGGCAATATCTGCAGAAAAAAGTAGGCCGCATAGATTTTATTTATCCCGGTTTTGTTTCTATTACCAAGCAGACAATAGTCAGGTTAAAGCTTTTGCCGTTTAACCCTTATAAAATTATTAAAAATATCGGGGTAATCCAGCGAAAAGTAATTATTGAGCCAAGCTTAAACCGTACGGTTGGGGTACTTATTCATTTATGGATGGTGCAGAGGATTAACGAGATATTCTGGGAGGCGCGCCTTGCCCAAACTGCGGCGCGTATTCTTCAATTAGAGGGCAGCTCTCAGGAGCTTTCCAGCATGGAAAAGAAACTGCGTTTTGATTATCTTAAACTGCAACATCAGATTAATGACCGCAAGATGCGGGAGATTTTAGCTGCCAGGGTTTAGGTATATTGTTATATTGCTATACTGCTAAATTGTTATATTGATATACTGATAGATGAAAAAGTACTTGGAGTTAAAGGATATTAATGCTTATTTGGTTGCTTTTGATCTATCTAATTATATCTGGGATATAGTAATTAAATGGAATTATTTTGTTAAAGATACAGTTGGCAAGCAATTGGTTGAGGCAATAGTATGAATGAAGTTCCGCTTTATGAGGTTAAGGATGTAGGAAGGGTTAAGGAGGTTAAGAGCGATATTATCAAGGTGGAAGGCCTGCCTAATTGCGTATTTGGCCAGTTGATTTATCTGCCGCAGTCAGGTATTGAAGGTTTGGTTACCGGTTTTACGGATAGCGAGGTTTTAGTAATACCATTTGCGTCTACCACAAGGGTAAGGCCGGGGGAACTGGTTGAGGGCCGCGCTGATATTTTTAAATTAGGGATAGCAGAGGCTCTTTTAGGCCGTATAGTAAGCAGTTTGGTTGTGCCTTTAGACGGAGGCCCAAGGATCGAACCGGAAGCGTATTTGCCTGTATTTGCTCAGGGGTGGGGGGTTTTAGACCGCCAGCCGATTAGGGATATTCTTCATACAGGAATAAAGATAATCGATTTGATTATCAGCATCGGGCGGGGGCAGAGGGAGTTGATTATCGGCGACCGCCAGACAGGTAAAACCAGTATTGCCGTGGATGCAATTATTAATCAAAAAAAATACGGCACGGTCTGTATCTATTGCTGGATAGGGGGCAATGTCGATAATTTAATAAAGATTATTCAGCTGCTTAAACAAAAAGGCGCACTCGCTTACACGGTGATTGTAAATGCTTCCGCAGCGGCTTCTTTGGGCGAGCAGTATTTGGCTCCTTATGTAGCAGCGACAATAGGCGAGTACTTTATGCAAAAGGGCAGGGATGTGTTGGTTGTGTTCGATGATTTAACCAAGCACGCGTGGTGTTACCGTCAGATTTCTTTGCTTTTAGGCCGTTTTCCCGGAAGAGAGGCTTATCCCGGCGATATATTTTATATTCACTCTCAGTTGATGGAAAGAGGCGGACGACTTCTCCCGGAATTAGGCGGCGGGACAATGACGTTTTTGCCGATTGCCGAGACTCTGCAGGGGGATGTTACCGGTTATATCCAAAGTAATCTTGTTTCCATGACCGACGGGCAGATTTATATTAGCGCGGATTCATTCCGGGAGGGGTTTCGGCCTGCAATCGATATAGGCCTAAGCGTTTCGCGTATCGGTTCCCGGGTGCAGCCAGCGGCGCTAAAAGAGATTAGCGGCAGCCTTCGTTTGGACTACCTTCAATATAAAGAGCTTCTGCGTTTTTTGCGCCTGCGTACACGCCTGGCTGACGAGGTGAAGCAAAAGTTAGAGCGCGGGCGTTCCTTAGCTGAGCTATTTGTCCAGATGCCGAATCAACCGGTTGAGCTTGCCGAGGAGGTCGCGCTGTTTTACGCGTTTCAGAGGAAGATTTTAGAGATTTTAAGTTTAGAGGGCAGGCAGAAAT
>JAUXFU010000067.1 GCA_030622705.1 Candidatus Omnitrophota bacterium
CCCTTTCGGTTTTTGGCTTTAGCTCTTCTATTTTTCCAGTAATCTCTTCTAAGACAGGCTGGCTAGGTTCTCTTTTCTTTATTTTAAGCCAAGGTAATTCTACATCTGAGATATTTAATGTTCTTTTAATTAATCTATAATAGATTATTAATACTATAGCAATAATAATCAATGCTATTGGCAAAGCAATCGCCTTCCAAAATTCCATTACTTCTGGTCTCATCCTTTTTCCTTCCCAGCTTTCTAAATTATTTTCTTTTGCCTAGCTAAGAATTAGCCATAAAAGCACTACCGTAAACATTTAACTGTAAATATGAATTTCGTCCTTGTCGGTTCAGTACCGCCAGCGCAAGTTGAAAGTATAGAAGAAAGAGTTAAAGACATCATAGATAAACAAGCGGAGGTTATAAAGACTTCCCGTAAATCCGGGTTCTCTTCAAATTTCATATATGCCAATCGAGACATTTCCGCCATTAACCAAGCAGTCCGGTCACTATAAGCTGCCCTCTTCACTGGCGGTTCTAATAATTCCTTATATTTAAAATACATATCCTTACCCTTTTCTATAATGTTCAAGTTATATCATTTTTTAGCCCTGGTTTAACTTAGCTTCCAATGCATCTAAATCTTGCCGCGATTGTAAAATAATTTCCCTCATCGCTACAAACGAATATACCCGCCGTCCCTGAGTGCCGACAATGCGAACCGTTACACACTTTTCTCCTTTAGTTATTTCTGAGTTATGCCTTTTACATGTCCTTTTAGCTAAAGCTGTTTCGATTTTTGGACTTCCAAAAGTCGCACTTATGAACGATGGACACCGCCCTCTTTTTTTAGCCATTTTCGCTTTGCTCCTTTTTAATCCGTCGAGTCAAAGTCTTAATTATCTCATCCAGTGAATCTGTAGCCTTTTTATAATCCTCGGTTCTCCATTTATCTCTTCCGCCTTGCTGTATCCCGACCACCTTATTTACCTCATGGTTTATGAGCATGACGGCTGCTACAAAATTTTCTCCCGATACTCCCATACCTTTAAAATACTGAAATGCCAATTCCCGGCCATTTCGAGATAGCCCTGCTCGATTGAGTAAAATGTTAGCGCAGCTTTTTACTTGTTCATGTAACCGTCTCCTTGCCTCTGTTCTCTGGCGCTGTGGCTGAACAACGAATGGCTCTGGAGACTCTACAGATTTAAATCTCTCTGCCTGTTTTTTCTTTAAAGTTTCTAGTACATCTTGTCCATCTAAGCCTAACGATTCTGCTACAGACCTCATTTCCTCTAACAGGGCCTCGTCTTCAGTATCAATAAATGATTCTTGGTAAAATGATTCCACTACCTCTTCGTGCACAACCATTGAAGGAGTGACTCTTTGACGAGTTCGTCCCTCAATGACTTCTCTCGGAGGCTCAAGTTCTTTACCAGAGATTAAATCTGCAAAAAATTCTCTATCTTCTCTATCAAAGTCACGGAAACCTTCTAGTAAGGTATCCAAATTCATTCCAATATGAGTTACGACATGCCCATAATTATCCGGATGGCGTGGCTCATATTGTACAATAACTCTCATAATTCTGCCCACAAATTGAACATATGGTGCAAGTGAACGAAAAGGTCTAAAAATAGCGGCAACGCTTAAATGTGGGTGGTCAAACCCTTCCCCTAACATTTGAACCTGGATTATGCAATCCAATCGTCCACTTTCTAATCTCTGTAAAACCTCCGCCTTTTTATCTAGAGGCATCGTGCTATAAATTTCTTCCGCTTCATAGCCCCGCTCTCGATAAAGAGACCGAATATCTTTTGCGTGATTTACATTACATGCCACAGCTATCAGTTGGTGTTTTGTCCCAGAACGTCTGAGTTGTTCCATCTTATCCAAGCTTGCATCTACAATGCTTTTATTACAGACAGGGGATAAAGCCACTCCTTTACTAAACCACTCTTCTTCTTTAAGCTCCAAAACTTCTTTAAGAGTATGTCTCCGAGAGTCGCCCTGGTAAGTAAAATACAACTCTTCCGGCGCCACATAGGTTGCTTGCATTTTCTTAATGTACCCCTTTAACATCGCTCTCTTAAATGAATACCTATAAACCAAATCCCCCCCAATTTGAAGTTCGTCACTTCGAAACGGAGTTGCCGTTAAATTTACGACTTTAGCATTTGGAAACTTCTGAAAAACTTTTTCCCAACTGGGAGCGACACTATGATGCCCCTCATCTACAAGAATGAGATCAAAGTAATCATCGGTAAACTGTGGAAGCCATTTATCTGCGCTACTGGCTAATTGCTGAATGTTGGTAAGAACAATTTGAGATTCGTCACAATCGTGAATATTTGAATCTACACTATCAAGCTTTGCAAGAAATGGACCAGAAAGCATTGTCGCTTTGCTTAAAATCTTACATTTATGCCAGAAACAATTTCTTCGATTTGAAATATCTAAAGATTTTGCCAACTCCTCTTTAATTGTTAAGTTCGGTGCTACCACCAAAACTCTTCCTCTGGCTATTCCTAAAGGTAAAATTGCAATAAGTCCCGATTTCCCACATCCAACAGGGAGTTGAACAATTGCTCTTTTTTTGCCTGTCGAAAAATAACCCCGAGTTGCTTTATATGCCTCCCGTTGAGGATCACGTAAAAGAGGGTTATCTGCAATGTTAAAATCGCAGGACATAAAAAATTCATTCAATGGTTTGCTTTCCTTAATCCAGACATCCAGTTCTTCTGTGTCAAATCTCCACATCTTTCCTATTTTATGAGCAGGTATCCTCCCACCCTGAGCCATTGAGTAAAGATTTGTTAGGCTGACGCCAAGATACTGCGATGCTTCTTCGACATTTAACCATTTGCTTGCCATATAAGAACCTCCTGAGAAGCAATATACCAAACATGTCGCAATTTGTCAATAACTATCTTTTAGTATCTTATGCTATCATAACTTGTTTTTTCAGAGAAGTTAGGGCCAAAATCAGACAAAAGGGAGTCAAGTCTTAAAAGGAATTCCGGGAACAGCTCACTTAATTGCCTTTTTACTCTATTCTCGTGCTATCCTTGCCATCGGCTCATTCTATCAAACTATTCTGCTGCTTTCAATAATTAAGTGTTTCGACCAATAGGTTTCATTGACACCTATTTGACACCTATTTGACACCTATTATATAAAAGACGCAAAGAAAGGGTAAATCTCATTAAACAATAGTCCCAATTTAGTCCCAATGAGAAATTTGGCCTGGATTATCTTTATGTCTTTTTATTGTAACTCATTGGAAAGTATGGTGATAGATGAATGTGGCGGGAAGAGTAAATAAAAGGACTTGCGCTTTACGAACCGTTGCTCTACCAACTGAGCTACGCCGGCAAAATATTACCTCAAATATCATACCAGCTTTAGTCATTATTTCAAGGAAAAATGAAGGAGAGATTAACCCTAGATATTCCCTAAATATACGTGTTTTAGTTTCTTTCGGGCGATTTGTTCTGCTATTCTTAGTGTTTCGGAAGGGGTAGGCGGCAAATTCATCTTGTAACAGGGGAAATAGCGGGAGAAATGTAGCGGAACTTCAGCGCCTAAGTTTTTATAAATCCAATCAGTCAATCCGATGAAATTCTCCTGCTTATCATTTAGCCCGGGGATAACCAGGTTGGTCAGTTCAATATGACAGGCATCATGAGCGCGTTTGATTGTCTTTAATACCGGCTCTAACTGCCCATTACAGAATTTCCGGTAAAACGCATCCTGTATAGACTTAAGGTCAATATTCATCGCATCAATAAAGGGTAAAATCCTCTCTAACGGTTCTGGATTTACATAACCATTGGTAACCAGAACGTTCTCTAAGCCCTCCTTTTTAGCTAAAACCGCTGTATCCAAAACATACTCATACCAGATAAATGGCTCATTATAAGTATAAGCAATGCCAAAGGATTTATGGCTCTTTGCCTGTTTGATTATCTCTTCCGGGGGTAAATGCTCGGTTGAAGCATCAAGGCTTTGGGAGATTGACCAGTTCTGGCAGAAAAGGCAGGTAAAATTACAACCCCTTGTGCCGACAGAAAGGATATATTCTCCGGGACGGTGATGATAAAGCGGCTTTTTCTCGATAGGATCTAAAGCAAGTGAGGTAATCTGCGCGTAGATAAGGCTGTAGAGCTTGCCTTGTTTATTCTGACGTACCCGGCAGATTCCTGATTCTCCGTCAGGAATAACACATACATGGGGACAAAGTAAACACCTTACTTTCTTACCGGATAAAACCTGATAAAAAAGTGCTTCTTTCAAGTTTTTTATTCTACCTTGATTGCGCTTACCGGACACTGATCGGCAATTTCGGGAAGATTATGCTGGCTGCATTCTGAGGCCTTAACCTTAGCAATCGCATCTGAGTCTATCTTGAAAACCTCGGGGCAAAGCTGCTCGCAAAGGCCGCAACCCACACAAAGCGTTTCATCTACTGTTACCTTTAACATAATTATCTCTTATCCGTATATTGTTTTATCAATTAATGATACCTTGATAATTCCCGCACGGTTTCTTCATATTTGCTCCTCGATACTCGTTATTTAAAAGACAATTACGAGTATCGAGCATCAAGAATCGAGCATCGAGTTCCTATCTCTCCAATAGATTCTCAAACTTCTCTTCGTGCGCTATTTCCTCGGATAGAATATGTAGTATAACCTGATGGGTATGAAAATCCTTGCCTTGTGTTTTCTTGGCAAGCTTATGATAGACCTCAATCGCGTCTGCCTCTGCTTCCATTATCACGCGGATAATACGGTTGATATCCGCGCTGTTCTTAGGCGGGAGCGAATAAGAGCTATTCGCATTTTTTTCTAATTCCATTGGATTGGCAGTAGGCACATCTCCTAATGTAGTGATTAAACCGGCTAACTCAGCGGCGTGCTCTAATTCATCCCTGGCAACATCCTCCAGGGCTGCCTTTATACTCACGTAAGACCTGCCGGAAACTATCTGGGCTATATACCAGTAAAGATAAAAGGCCAGCCATTCATCGCAGTAGGCCTTATTAAGCTCCCTTACCAACTCTTTTAAACTTAAATCAACAATCGCTCTTGCCTGTTTCCCCATCTTTTTCACCCCTCTCACCTGCTTCCGGCTACAAGATTATACCTTTTTATATTGTTATTAGCAACGTCCTGAATCTTGGCCAATTCAGCAGGATTATTAATAACATGCCTGAATCGCCGCTGAGGCTTAAGATACTCCTCAACCGGCACAGGGGCAATCTTACGCACCCCGGTTAATATGCCGTTTTCATATTCAAATAATGGATAAAGTCCGCTCTGAACCGCAAGTTTGGCAATCTGACAGGTTAAATCTGAAGAATACCCCCACCCCAGAGGACAGGGAACATGAATTTGCAGGTATTTAGGGCCCTTAATACCTACTGCCTTTCTTACTTTTTTCTGCAGGTCCTGAGGGAAACCCACTGAAGCAACAGCTGTGTAGGCAATCCCGTGAGCATTAGCAATCTCCGGAAGCGGCTTTTTGGGCCGGGGATTGCCAAAA
>JAUXFU010000109.1 GCA_030622705.1 Candidatus Omnitrophota bacterium
AGCAATACCTGCATTTTATCGCCTCATCCTGAATTTCTTCCGCGCAAAAGGGACATTTCTTCATATTAACTACGGACAATTTCTCCCCACATAAGTGGTTATGTAGCCGTCTTTGTATCTGTTGAAACTGATTCCTGCCTTTTCAAAAGTTCCTCCAACTACTTTTTCCAGATCTATTGGTTTTCCCCTATGAACTTCGCTATTGACTCTGTAAACCTTACTCACCAACCTGGCGCCTTTGTTGTTTAGGTCCGAAATAATAATCTTACCTGAGGGCTTTACCACCCTGATCATCTCCTGAATCACTCTCCTGGGGTTATTAACGTCGTGAAGAAGATTTACCGAGATAACCGCGGCGAAACTATCATCCATAAATTTCATATCCTGCGCGTCCATATTAATAAACTTAATCCTCCCGGAAACTTTATATCTTTTAGCATAGATAGCGGCAACTTTTTGCGCCTTTTGTGAAATATCGATCGTGGTTACCTTATTGCCGCCGCGGGCTATCGTATAAGCCATTCTTCCGGGCCCGGTGCCTACATCCAAAACAGGCTCGGTTAGCTTACCGGCTCGCTTAAACACCTGAATTCTGGTGTCTTCCATATCATAACCATATCTCTTAAAAAGGAATCGAATTTTTTCGTATTGATTAAACTTCCTGCTGACTTCGGATTTGGCTTGTTTGACTTTTCGCGCGCTGATTACCACAAAACTCCCCCTGCCAAAACCCTTGCGGGGTTTATCAACTGAACTTGTCTTTCCCGGCAGTTCAAATAAGGCCTGATAATATGAAAGGCGGCTAAATCCCGCGGCTCTGAGTAAATCTTCGACTTCCCGAACTCTAAAAAAAATCGCCTGTTTATAGAATACGCTTTTCTTTTTCTGATAGAATTTCCCCAAAAGACTGCCCTTATCTATTATGCCAATGATGATATGTCCATTTTCTCTTAAGACCCTTCTTGCCTGTTTTAAAACCATTAGGGGATCTTTGACAAAACACAACGTAATAATAATCGCTACGTAATCAAAAGAATTACTTTTAAACGGCAGGCGCTCACCAAAACCTAATCGCGCATCTATGCCTCTTTCTTTGGCAATCTTTATCATATTTTTTGATGAGTCAATTCCCGTGGTAATGCCTAAAGGCACAGCAAACCTTCCCGTGCCCACACCGATTTCCAAACCCTTAGCTTTTTTAGGCAGGACTTTTTTAACGGCTTGCAGCTCTGAGAGATACGTAAACTTATTTCTATCATACCAGGCGTCATATTTCTTGTAATAATAATCAAATATATTCAACCCTTGGTTCCCTTCAACTACCCAGGTTAACCCTGCATTACTCAGCATAAGCAGGTTACAGATCCAAATCAGCCCACCAGCCATCATAAAATCTCTTCAGGTGCTCGTAGGATTCTTTATCTAAGACATTCCTTTTTACATCCTTTTCTCTAAATGAATATTTGTAACCCGCGCAGTATGCCATAAGAATATCATTGGCATGCGATATCTTTTTAAACATCTTCTCGCATTGTTTTTTCTTTGCTTCCGCGCACCTGTCAGGGTGATATTTTAAAGCTAATTTCTTATATTTGCTTTTTATCTCTTCTAAGGTCACGGCATCATCCAGACGCAGTATCTTTCTCGCCTCATCAATTTGTTTAAAGTCTGCCATTTCAATACCTTACATTTTGTAAGCACGGATGGACACGGACTAACGTCAATCCACTAATTCAGTAGATATTAAGGATATTAGGGGATTAGGTTATCAGGATTTGGATATTGGTGGATTGGGATATTAGGGGAAAAAATATTATTTTTAAATAGCCTTACCCAGTCCCCTAATCACCTGATCCCCTTAATTGTGGTTACTTTTATAGTCTCTTACACCATTAATAGCAAGTAGGGCAGGTTCCTGTAGAGCAGCTTGAGCCTAAAGAAGATCCGCTCTTGGCGTCTCCGACGCTGAATGCCGAAAGCGATCTTTCGATTCTTTCACTATTGCATTTCTTGCATTTAAGCTCTGTTTTTTCTGAAGATACCCCAATCAGCAAATCGAATTTCGCGCCGCATTTTTTACAGACATACGTATATACAGGCATAATTGTTACCCTCCATTTTCCAGTATCACGCAAAGATTATAAATAACATTAACCTTGTTTTCTTTGCAAAATTCTATGACCTTTTCGTTTTCCGCTCCCGGCTGAATCCATACGCGATATATCCCTTTATCCTTACATTCTCTGACAATCTTTTCCGTAACCTGCGGAGGCGTAACTATATCGGCAACGTCAACCGTAAACGGAATATCGCTTACCCTTTTATAACATTTTAAGCCATCGACTTCTTCAAGACGCGGGTTAACAGGATAAACCGTAAAACCGTTTTTCTTCAGGTTTCTTAAAATCTTAAAGGCATATTTAGACTCATTTCTAAACGAGCCAACAACCGCGAAACTTTTCTGCGACAAAAAATCTTTAACTAAGACTTCCATTAAATCTTGCCTCTTCGCTTTAGGGTATCTTCATCGCTAACCGGAAGGATTTTTTTCTTTTCAGCTTTATAAACCGAAATGGCGTTTAAATTCTCAAAATAGCTTTCAATAACATTAATTTCGGCTTCAGGTAATGGCTTTACGCGGCATAAACGTAAAGGGGTATTAATCTGAACCTCGTCCGGATTAATCTGTTTCGCGATCCGCGCTATTTCCCGCGCGAATTTTTTGTTTTCTTCAATAAACATAATCTGTAATGCCAACTTCCCTTTATAAATACCTCTAAATTCTTTTAGTGCCTGAACGATAATATCGAATTTTATTGTCTTCATGGGCCGGTTAATCTTCTCAAAAACCTCAAAAGACGCGGCATCGAGCTTAGCTATGATAAAATCCGCTGATAACAAATCCCCCTGGACGTCTTGCCTGTCCATCAACGAAGAATTAGTTATAACCGCAATCCTTGTTTTTCTTGTATCCTTTACCGCTTTTATCATTTGTCCTAAATTTTTTGCCAGGGTTGGTTCGCCCGCGCCCGAAAAAGTAATATAATCAATTTGCACCGGGGGCAATAAATCAAGCTCCCTGATGATTTCCGACGCAGGAACGAATATCTTTCTTTCGTCACTAAAAATCTTTGTTTCCTCGATCTGACAATAAACACAATCAAAGGTACAAACTTTCTCTTTTTCTGAAACAGGATCTATCCCTAAAGAACTCCCTAATCTCCAGGAAGATACAGGCCCATAAATGTATTTAAATTCCCCCTCTGTCATATTAGGCTCTTATCAATCGTGCCATCCGGCAACATATTGTCCGGATGGTATATGCCTTCATTCTCCATATCATACCTTACGCATCCCGAATGATCCCGCCAGCAATAATCCTCTACCCATTTTTTGTCCAGCTTTCCTTGTTCGTAAAATCTCTTAAGAGGGCAAACCTCAAACCATTGGCAAACCTGTTTACGAATCATTATTTTTGAATTGCGGCACAGGCAATATAATAAATTCCGGATTATCCTATGCTCTAACCATTTTCGTCCCGCATTTAGGACAATTCAAAGAATAGCAAGGAACCCCTACCTGATGAGATACCTTTGCCCCGCAACTTGGACAAACGCAATTTCCAGCCGGACCCGCGCCCGGACGATTTCCGCCCATTCTGCCGCGCCCGCCGCCTCCACCCATACCTCTACCCGTTCCTGCCCCTCCTCCGGAAGGCCCTGTTCCGTCTCCACCTGGCATAATAAACCTCCTTATTTTGGTAGTGTTATCGCTTGATTAGGACACTCGCTTAAACAAGCACCACAGTCTACACACTCCTCGCTTATAACTGCAATATCACCTTCAATCTTTATCGCGTTTACAGGACAAACCTCAACACAAAGGCCACATCCTGTACACTTTTCTTTATTTACTTTTGCTGCCATCTTCTGCTCCTTTGTGTTTTTTTGGATTACTTGTCCGGTGACAAACCAAACTTTGAA
>JAUXFU010000052.1 GCA_030622705.1 Candidatus Omnitrophota bacterium
CTGAGGCAGTCGGGGGGATTTTAGGATTAAGTAAAATAGTAATTATATCTCCGGAAAGCATCTCGATGATTTCTGAATCCGCTTCCTCCGGAGGATATGCGATAGTTTTCAGTCCGCAGGCGGATATCGGCCGCAGGCACCATGGGTTTCTGGAGCATCTTGCCGCAGAGAAATATATTTATTTAATAGAAGCCTCCGGGATTTTTCATACTTTAGAGAAGATAGTTACAGAGAAGCCTGAGATTGTGAAATTACAGGATAGCTTGCGAGTTAAGCAGGCGCTGGAGAAATTGTTTTAAGGAGCCCCGCACCTTTGGATATTCAGAAAAAATAATAAAAAAGAATTTAACAAAGGTGCGGGATAAAGGAGAGGGTGCGGGGTGAATATTCTACAGATAGTACCTGAATTAAATGTTGGGGGGGTGGAGACAGGCACGCGGGATTTAGCCGGGTATCTGGTTAAGCATGGGCATAAGAGCGTGGTAGTCTCCAATGGGGGCACGCTGGTTGACGAATTGGAAAAACAGGGTTCTGTTCATTATACCCTTGCTGTGCATAAGAAGTCGCTATTTACGATTTTCTCGATGATTCCAAGAATCGCTGAGATTATCCGTAAGGAAAAAATCGATATTGTGCATGCCCGTTCCCGGGTTCCTGCATGGATTTCCTTTTTTGCCGCTCGCCTGACGGGCAAGGTATTTATCACTACCTGCCATGGTTATTATAAAGCCCATTTTGCCAGCCGGCCAATGGGCTGGGGTAAGTTGGTCATTTGTCCAAGCGAGGTGATTGTTAATCATATGAATAAGGATTTTGGCCTGTCCTTAGAGCGTGTCCGTTTGGTTCCCCGCGGCGTAGATTTAGAAAGGTTTAGGTTTTCCCCGCCCCTTTCACACAGTAGCGCAGGACAAGGAAAAGCAAAGGCAGGGTTTAATATCGGAATTATTGGCCGGTTAACCCCGCTAAAGGGCCATACCTATTTCTTGCGGGCAATAGCGCGGGTAATGCGGCAGGTTTATTCTCCGTCGATAAAGGTCTGGATAGTAGGAGGCGTTTCTGCTTCTCATCAGGATTATAAGCGGGAATTAGAGATTTTGATTAAAAGGCTGGGATTGGGGCATTGTGTTGAATTTCTCGGCACACAACATGATATAGCCGGGGTTTTATCCGGTTTAAATCTTTTGGTTATGCCGTCTGTTTGTCATGAGGCATTTGGCCGGGTGATTATTGAGGCGCAGGCAAGCGGTGTTCCGGTGATTGCAAGCAGGATAGGAGGGGCTATTGATATCATTGATCATAATTCGACCGGAATTTTAGTCGACCCTGGTGATACGCAGGGGTTATCTAAGGCGGTTATCAAGATTATTAAAGATAATTCTTTTGCCGCTGATTTAGCTAAAAATGCATATCGGAAGTTAAAGCAGGAGTTTACTCTGGAGTTAATGGCTAGCAGTACGTTAAAGGTTTACAGGGAAGCACTTTCGAATTTTAGGGTTTTGGTTATAAAATTGCGTTCTTTGGGAGATGTGGTTCTAAGTGTTTGCGGTTTACGGGCTATAAGAAAGAAATTTCCCCGGCCGAATTACAAAATCAGCCTCTTGGTAAATATTCCCTACCAGGAGCTTTTATTTAATTGTCCGTATATCGATGAACTTATTGTGTGTGATTTAAACGGCAGGGATAAGGGTATGAAGGGGTTTCTTAAGACAGCTGGAGAATTAAGGAAGAGGAATTTTGATTTTGCAATTGACCTGCAGAATAATCATAACAGCCACCTATTGGCTTTTTTAGGCTACATCCCGGCGCGCTATGGCTATAGACGAAAATTCGGCTTTTTACTTAATCATTCAATTCCTGTCAAGGAGATGACCCGTGGGCCGGTTGAGCATCAGTTTCAAGTATTGAAGATGCTGGACATAAAAAAGGGCACAGGCGTCTATCATGAACTCTGGCCGGGCAAGGATGACGAGGAATATATTGAGAATTTTTTAAATGAGCAATGGTTAGGGCCTAAGCAAATTTTAGTGGGGATGAATGTTAGCGCGAGTAAGAAATGGTTAACTAAAGCCTGGCCCTCTGATTACATTGCTTGTCTTTGCGAAAATCTTGCTTTAAAAGACATACGTATGGTATTTACCGGTGGGCCAGAGGATTTATCCCTGGCAAGCGGTATCGTTGAGCTATTAGAAAGCGCAAAGCCAATTGTTGCCTGCGGTAAAACGAGTATTAACCAATTAGTTTCTTTGATTAAGAGATGCCGGGTTTTTATTAGTTCGGATTCTGCCCCTTTGCACATTGCTGCTGCTGTTGGGGTGCCTTATATCGCCCTTTTTGGCCCAACTGACCCAGGCAGGCATCTTACCCCGGGCCAGAAAGGAAAGGTTTTTTATAAAAACCTTTCCTGCAGCCCTTGTTATAAACCCAGATGTAAAACGCAAAAGTGTATGTATGCGATTAAACCAAAAGAGGTAATAGAGGCAATAGAAAAGCTATTATGAACATTTTATTGCTTACAAATCACCTTAACATCGGTGGGATAACCCGATATGTTTTAAACTTAAGTTATGGTTTAAAAAAGCGCGGACACAAGGTTTTTGTGGGTTCTGTGCCGGGTTGGGGTGGGGAATTCTTAGAGAATAATGAGATTTCTTTACTTGAGCTTCCGCTTAAGACAAAATCGATACTATCCCCAAGCGTAGTTTCTTCATATTTTATTTTAAAACGATTTATCCGCAGGGAAGGTATTGACATAATTCATGCTCAGACCCGCATTACTCAGTTCCTCGGATTTCTTTTAAGCAAAAGGCTTAATATCGCGTATGTGTGTACCTTTCATGGATTCTATCGTCCTCACCCAGGAAGGAAGATGATTCCCTGTTTGGGGGATTTGACTATTGCCGTTAGTCAGGCAGTCGGGCGGCATTTAATCGAGGATTTCAATCTTCATAAAAAGGACCTGCGGGTGATTTATAATTCGGTTAATTTGAAGTTGAATTCTGTCTGTTCCTGCCGTAAACAAGGGCTAAAAGGCAGTAAGGATTACGCGTATCTTAAGGGCAGTCCTACCTTAGGTATTGTTGCCAGGTTGTCAAAGGAAAAAGGGCATCTTGTGCTTTTCTCTGCCTTCAGCCAGTTAATCAAGGAATACCCTCAAGCCCGGTTATTGATTGCCGGCTCGGGTAAGAAAGAAGGAGAATTGAGGAAATGGGTCAAAGGCAATAACCTTGCCGGCCAGATTATATTCTTAGGCAATGTATCCGGAGTCGATTCAGTATTCAGCATCCTTGATGTTTCGATTTTACCCTCTTTCAGTGAGGGGTTTGCACTATCCGTTCTTGAGGCACAAGCAGAAGGCGTACCGGTAGTTGCTAGTCCTGTCGGGGGGATAAACGAGATAGTTGAACATAGGCAGACTGGAATTTTGGTCAAGCCGGGTAATTCTGAAGAATTGTATCGGGGGATAAAGCTGCTGTTGGAGGATGTTTCGCTGAGACAGAAGATAATTAATAATGCAAAGAAGCAGTTTGAAGAGAAGTTTAGTCTGGGGAAGATGACTTTTGGGGTAGAGCAGGTGTACACAGAGGCAGTAGGAAAAAGGAGGGTTTAATGAGGCGGATTAGGCCAGCAGGCCTTGTTTTAATAATTTTAGCAGTTGTTTTTTTAGGAGTTTATGCTTATTTTCAGGCAAATTACTTTCCGCCGATCCTTATGTATCATCATATCGATAAAGCCCTCGCGCAGGAAACGAGTATTGCTGTTTCGCCTCAGGTATTTAGAGAGCAGATGGCTTTTATTAAAAAACATAAATATAAGGTAGTTTCCCTTCAGCAGGTATGCGAAATGCTCAGGACAAAAAGCAGGCTCCCGCGTAATCTGGTGGTGATTACCTCTGATGATGGGTATAAAAACAACTTAGAAGCAGTTAGAATTTTAAAAAAGTATAATTTTCCGGCAACAATTTTTGTTGTTGTTAACTGGCTAGATAAAGACAGTTTCCTGAGCAGGCAGGATCTGGATTGGATCAGCAGGGAATCACCGGTTAATTTAGGCTCGCATACCCTGAATCACTATAATTTAGGTCAGTTATCGGCGCAAGAGCAAACTGAAGAGATTCTGGGGTCGAGGTTAAACGCAAGGCAGGATTTTGGCCTGGAATTTAAAACTCTGTGTTATCCTTATGGGGCGTTTAACCGGGAAACCCTGAAGATAGCCAGGCAAGCCGGTTATGTATGCGCTTGTACAACCGGGCGCGGTTTTTCCCGCCAGACGGATCTTTATGCCTTAAGAAGAATTAAGATTACCGATCATGACTTAGGAATAAGGCTCTGGGTGAAACTTTCCGGATTCTATAATATATTCAGAAAATTAAAGAATCCATTTTAGCAAGTCGGTCAACGAGACTTAGGCAGGTATATTAAATGCAGAGGATTTTAGTGGTAAACGTTAACTGGTTGGGTGATGTTGTTCTTTCTATTCCTTTTCTGCGGACATTGAGAGAGAATTTCCCCGACAGTTTTATTGTTTCAACAATACCGCAGCGCTGTAAGGAGGTTTTAGCAGAGTCTCCATATCTGGATGAGGTTCTCTATTTTGATGAACGCACTACCCACCGGGGATTATGGAAGAAAATTAAATTTATTTTAGAATTGAGGGGAAAGAGGTTTGATACCGCTATTTTTATTCATCGTTCTTTCACGCGTACAATCATCTGTTTTTTGGCGGGGATTAAAGGCAGGATTGGTTATTATACCCGCAAGAGAAGGTGGCTGCTTACCAGAAAGATTCAGCCTTTGCCTAGGGGTAATGTGCATCGCAGTGATTATTATCTGGGTATACTCGAGGGGATGGGATTAAGGATCGACAGCAGGAATTATGAGTTTTTTCTCAATGATTCTCACCGCCGGTCCATAAAAGAAAAATTAAGGCAAACCGGACTAAAGGACAATGAGCATTTTGCCGTACTGCATCCCGGAGCTAACGAGCAGATAAGGCGCTGGCCGGTTGAGAATTTTGCTCATCTTGCCCGGCGAATCTCAGAGGAGTTTGGCTTAAACACGGTAATCAGCGGGGCAGACAGGGATATTAATCTGGCCTGCGGAATTGAAGATTTATCCGCGGTGGGCTTGATTAATCTTTGCGGCAGGACTTCATTAAAAGAATTGGCGGCGTTGCTTGAGATAGCGCAGTTCGTGGTTAGCGGGGATACCGGCCCGATGCATATTGCTTCGGCTGTGGGGGCAGCCGTGATTTGTCTGTTTGGCACAGCATCGCCTAAGATTACCTGTCCCAGGGGTAAGGGTAAATATGTAATTATCCAGAAGGATGTTGGTTGTGTTATTCCCTGCGGTAAGCTTGATTGTAAGGATATCCGTTGTATGAAGGCAATCAGCGTAGAGGATGTAATTGAGAAAATACCGGAGTTAATAAAAACAAAAGCAAAAGATTTTCCTTCACAAAGCACACAGTAGGGGTCGACCTCTGTGCCGGCCCGTTACAAAATGATAAATTATTAAAAAGAGATACTGGCTGTAAAACAAAAGGCGTATCGCAACATCGTCATCCTGCGGCTCGACCGCAGGATTCAACCCAACACCGTCATCCTGCGGCTCGACCGCAGGATCCAGTGAGGAAACATTTCTATTATTTACAACAAAAGGCGTATCCTTTAGTTTTCCCTTGTGTTCTTAGCGCTCTTTGTGGTTAAAAAATAAAATACGTCAAAATTCCCATATTATACGCAATACGTATAATATGATATTATAGACTAAATACGAAAAAACAGGCGCAAAAGCGATTAATTCCCGTAAAAAATCACCCTTTTTAAGCAATAATTTAAAAAAGCACCACAAAATACGTAGTTCGTATATTAAGTGTTAGATGAAATAATAAAGTATCGTCATCCTGCGCGAAATCGCAGGATCCAGAAAAAACGATAAAGTGCGAAAAAAATAAAATAAAAAGATATAATCGTAACTAAAAACTAAATTTAATCGAGAAAGAAAGCAATATCTATACGAAGCAATAATCTCTGGATTCTGCGGTCAAGCCGCAGAATGACAAAGAGAGGGAACTAAAAAATAGAGAATAGGATTTTAAAAAACATCTAACAACGCGCTGCACTTGACCGAAACCGCTGCGCGGTTCGGCAGGTGAGCTTGAATGTTATACAAAAAAAATTAATAAGAAATTAAAAAATAAACAAAATATGTAGGGACAGGTCGTGACCTGTCCGATACGAAAGATAAAATGACAAAGATATTAACCCGAAAATCACGGAATCGTTTGAAAGGATACGATTATTCACAATCAAATTATTATTATGTAACGATTTGTACAGACAATCGAAAAGAATGGTTCGGGAAAATTGAAAATATCTTAATTATAAATGATTCTATGCGGACAGGTCACGACCTGTCCCTACATAAGATTAAATCATTATCTTCATTAATCGGCGCGTTTAAAACAACATCATCTAAATTAATTCATCAAAACGGATTATCTGATTTTACCTGGCAGCGTTCATTCCATGATCATATAATCAGAAA
>JAUXFU010000187.1 GCA_030622705.1 Candidatus Omnitrophota bacterium
AATGGATCATCCGTTTAAAGGGCCTATGTTTAGGGCAAGATATCCACAGATTAACACTTATTCACAAAAAGAAAAAGTCGCCCAAAAAGAAAAAGAATTACTAATAGTTTAATTATGAAAAGGGACATTTCTATTTTGGTAAAAAAGGGACATTTTAACTTTGGCTTGACAAAGTGAAAAAGGGTGCTTGCAATTTAGCCGGCTACGGGATATAATATCTGAGTTTAATGAGATTTCTGAGATAGTCTAAAACACAAGAAATTCCGCTATTTTTTATCAGAGGCCCCTGGCTTATTTTAGTAGTTTTTCAGAGGTTTCTACAAAACACTATGGCAAAGCCGGTAATTAGAAAAGCAGGGATTGAAGACGTAGGTCAAATTCAGGTATTGATAAATCGATTTGCCAAACAGCAGTTAATGCTGCCGAGGTCTTTATCCGGGCTTTATGATAACCTGCGCGATTTTTGGGTTTGTCAGCAGAATAACCGGATATCCGGTTGCTGCGCATTACATATAACCTGGCAGGGGTTAGCTGAGCTTCGTTCTCTGGCGGTAAGCGGGCGTTTTCAGAGAAAAGGGATTGGCCGGCAGCTTGTCAACGCGGCACTTCTTGAAGCAAGGCAGTTAGGTTGCGGCTCTGTATTTACCTTAAGCTATATCCCTGATTATTTTAAAAGCTTAGGGTTCCGCGCGATTGGCAAGGAAAAGCTTCCGCATAAAATATGGGCTGATTGTATCAATTGCCCGAAGTTTCCCGATTGTAAAGAAATTGCCCTTATTAAGAAGTTGTAAAGATTAAGTTGTTACACAGGAGGCAGAATGGATTATTTATTGACTGAGGAACAAATAATGATTAGGGATTTGTGTCGTAAGATCGCGCAAGAGAAGATTCGTCCGGTAGCCGCAGAGTTAGATAAAACCGAGGAGTTTCCATGGGAGATTATGAAAATTCTGGCACAGTCGGACTTATTCTCGATTTTTATTCCCGAGGAATTTGGCGGCACCGTTGAGCTGGCGCCTAAGCAGGTAACGGGAGGAGTTTTGGATTTATGTATTGCTACTGAGGAATTATCGCGCGCTTGCGGCGGCGTGGCAGTTTGCTATGCTGCTTCGGCGTTGGGCACTTTTCCTATTATACTGTCCGGAAATGAGCAGCAAAAAAGGAAATACCTTCCTGCTTTGGCCAAAGGAGAAAAGCTTGCTGCTTTTGGTTTAACGGAACCTGAGGCCGGTTCCGATGCTTCGGCAATCAAGACAACCGCAAGAAAAGAAGGGGATTCTTATATCTTAAACGGCACCAAACATTTTATTACCAATGGCGGGGAGGCTGAGATTTATGTAGTTATCGCAATGACCAATAAATCAAAAGGTGCCCGCGGGGCATCTGCTTTTATTGTGGAGAAGGGAACCCCGGGATTTAGTTTTGGCAAAAAGGAGGATAAGCTTGGTATTCGCGCTTCGGTTACGGGCGAATTGATATTTAACGATTGCAAGATTCCCAAAGAGAACCTGTTGGTAAAAGAGGGTATGGGTTTTATCGTTACGATGAATACTTTTGATATGTCGCGTCCGGGTGTTGCTGCCCAGGCGCTGGGGATTGCCCAGGGCGCTTTGGATTTGACAGTCAAATATGCTAAAGAACGAAAGCAATTCGGTAAATCGATATCGGGATTTCAGGGTATTCAGTGGATGCTGGCAGATATGGCAACTCAGATTGAGGCTGCGCGGGCGCTGGTTTATTCAACCGCCAGGATGGTTGATTCAGGCAAGACTAAGATTGGTAAAGATTCGGCTATAGTTAAGCTATTTGCCTCTGATGTGGCTATGAGGGTTACCACTGATTGCGTGCAGATTTTTGGCGGTTACGGATATATGAAAGATTATCCGATAGAGAAATATATGCGCGATGCTAAGATTACCCAGATTTACGAAGGCACAAATCAAATCCAGAGAAATATCATTGCGTTGCAGTTGATAAAAGAAATGGCAAGATAAGTGAGGACATAAGTTATGGAGCGAAGCGAACATACCTTATCTGTCCGAACTTAC
>JAUXFU010000083.1 GCA_030622705.1 Candidatus Omnitrophota bacterium
GATTAGTTACTAAATTGCAATTATTTTGTAGTGTAGGAAAGTATAAAATAGTTTTCTACACTACAAGGGGGCGCGGGGGAGATTGTCCTTTGCGATTGGGGAGAGTGCTTAAGCGAACGCAAGTGAGCGCCGAAGGGGGTTTGCCCCAATAGTGGTTCCACCGCCTGTTAAAATTCAAGAGGTTTTAGCCGGATATGTAGAATATAACTTGAGAAAGTCCACCGGCACCCTTCCTTAGTTTCTTCCAAAAATGGACTAGCGGCCCTTTGTGGCGAAATATGTTGCAGAGGGTTTTGTTTTATGTAAAATAAGAAGAGAAAGCACAAGGGAGGCTTGAGGTGGCAAAGAGAGATATTGTTTCAATCCGCGGATACTTGCTTCATTTAACCCATTATGACCCGGTATGGTACCGGCGTAAATCCAAAGAAAAGCCGGCCGACCTTAATTTAGCATTGGAAATTATAGATTCAATAGCAAGGGCAGGTTTTAATTTATTAATCATAGACTGCGCGGATGCGGTTCGTTACGCATCGCATCCTGAATTGGCACGAAGATATTCTGCGTCCCGGGCCTATCTTAAAAAGCTGGTAATGCGCGCTAAGGACAATGGTATTGAGGTGGTGCCAAAATTGAATTTTTCGCGAAGTGAATATCATAAGCATAATTTTTGGTTTAGGCCTTACAATAAGCTTTTTGACAGCCAGCAGTATTGGCAGATAGCCTTTGAGTTGATTGATGAGCTTATCCGGATTTGCCGGCCCAAACACTTTTTTCACGTGGGTATGGATGAAGATCGTGACCGCGGCACCTCGCAGTACATTAAGGCTATCTTGAGGCTCAGGTATGGACTTAAAGAACGCGGTTTGCGTACCTTGATTTGGAATGATTCATCACATAAGGGATTCGCGCTGACGCACGCGAGGAAGTCTATAGCCGCGGAGAAAAAGATCCCTAAGGATGTTGTGCAGATTATTTGGGACTATCATAGGGTTCCGTTCAGGCACATTCGGCGCCTAATTAATGAGGGTTTTGAAGTTTGGGGGGCTCCGGGCTGGGATTCTCAACATGCCTACAACTGGAAGCAGGCAATTCTGCGCTGCGGGGGCACAGGGCTGGTTATGACCAGATGGATACCCTGTCGCCGCTGGAACCGCGCTGAACTGCTTGGCTTGATTGGGACCGCTGGGCCGGTATATAGCTCAAGATATATGAAGTCCGCATAAATGGGTGTTATAAGAATCAGGAAGGACTTTTCCTTAGGATTACAGATATGAATAGAAAACGGCATAACGCCTTAGAGCTCTACAACCAATCCGGTTATAAAAAAGCCCCTTTTATGCGCGTGCGCATCGAGGATGGCTTGGATAAAACCGCAGATGCCTTTGCCGTAGAGATTCTAAGGGCGTTGCAATTCTGGCAGGGCTGTCCTAAGATTGTTATGCAATTATGCACGGGCGAAAGCCCGTTTATTGGATATCGTAAGATAGGCGGAGACAGGTTTTTGCGGGAAAAAGGGTTGTACGACCCGGGGGAATTCGCGGGGGTTCTCAGGAAATATGGCAGAGCCGGGGCTATTTTAGACACCTGGCATAAACCCCTGACACAAGCCTTTCTTAAACACAATGGATTAGACCCCCGGATAAGGCCGGATATGAATAAGGTTATTATCTTTGCCATAGACGCGATCTTTCCGCGCAGCCGCAGCGATTATTTTGCCTTTGCCAACCTGCTTAATAATGTTTGTGACCTTTGGGGGATATCTGTTCGCAATCGCAATTTCTTTTATGGAGATATTTATGTGGCTAAACAGGCGGCTTTCTGGAGGGTTGAGAGGATACCGGATAAAGAGTATGGAAAAATTTTAGAAAGCGTTGATACGCAGGGATTGAAGATTTTAGAATATCAGGCAGCGTGTCTGCTTAAGGGTAAAGCCTTAGGATTTGCCCTGAATTCCTCCCTGCGGATTAAGGGCAATAAAATATTCGGCACCAGGCTAAGAAGAAAAGATAATCGTGATTTTCAGCCGCAGGAAACACAGCTCCAGCCGCTTAAGCCCGGGCATATCCAGTATAGGTACCTTGAAGGCATGCGAAATCAGGCATTGATGATGCATCAGAAGCTGGCAGGATTTGGCGGCGCGCACATTACCCTGCTTGGCGTAGGGGCTTGTTATGAAGGCCGGGGGCATATTGGGTTTTGCGAAGAAGCTACGCCTGCTCAGCAGGCGTGTTTCATTGGGGCGGTTAATGATTACGACTCTAGCTTTCATATCTCGGGCGCGCATGCCAAGGAGTTTTACGGATTTAAGAATATGTTTGTTACTTTTGCTCAGCTTAGGATGCCAAAATTCGGTTTTATAACCTATGGCCCCGCGGAGTTGTTTTATCGCCGAAAAAGACAAAAACCCGAATCAGGAAAAAGGGATATTTCAAAAGAGGTAATCGTGATTGTTATTGCCGTGGGTAGCTTAAAGAGCCGCTCTGTAGTAAAGGCAATAGAGGGCAGGCATGATTGTCAATATCCATTAAGCTTAACCCAAAATTGCCGCGGGGTGTATGTATTGGATAAGACCGCGGCCAGCCAGTTGCGTATCGGCAGATACCCCTGGGAATTTCAGCAGCGGCGGGTAAAGCAAAAGGCGGCCAGGGAAATATTATCCGGCATCATCCGGACCGGCCAAATTGCCCAAAAACTAAAACAATGGGATATAGCAAAAAAGGACAATATCCTTTTTATTAATCCTCATATGGATGACGATTTTCTGGCAATGATGCATCTGTTAAACGAAATGTCCCCGTATTTCAATATACATACCTGTTATACGTCTTTATGCTATACTGCCGTTTATAGCGATTATATTTTAGGACTGCTTAAGGCCGCCAGTGGATTGACTAAAAGCGAAACAGTCAATCTCAATCCAAGGGTAAAACAAAAATTGCTTAAGCAGCTGATCGAACAAGGCCGTATTTGCGGGCGTATTCCTGATTTGGATTATGAGGTGCTGCCATATATGGGGCGTAAAGAAACGATATTACGCGCGAAGCTTTTATTGATAGATTTAAATCAGACAAGGCTGTTTAAAAACAGATTCAGCAGTTCTAAGGATATTCTTCAATTAAGAGAATTCTTAGTTGAGGTTGAGCGAAGAAAGCCACGTGGCGGGGCGCCGGATTTAGAGATTATGCGTTTTCTTAAAACCTCAGTTAGGTTTACTGAGGCTGTCTCAAGCCTGATGTTCCTGGGGGTGCTTTATAAGAATATCTATTGGCCGTTTAAGCTTAGCTTTTACGGTATCCCTGGCCGGCCGCTGGCCATAAAACAGGAAGATATCAATAAGATTAAGGGTATAGTCAGCGCGGTTTCCCCCAAAATGGTGGTGTTTAACGGGGAGGGGTTTCCTGATTTTGGCTCTCATTCCAACACCGAGATAGGAACCTATGCTGCTTTGTTTGAGCTTCTTAAGCAGGCAGGAGTAAACCCGAACCTGGTGCTTTTTCAGTGGGCAGGGGTCTGGGACAGGATTGGACTCAATGATTCGGAAATAAACATAGTATTAACCAGGGAGGAATTACAGAATTTTTGCGCCGCGTTTAATTATTTTTATCCTACACAGGCTCCGTATGCTCCTGTTCTAAATGCATCCTCAGTGTATCCTCAGCCGTTTACCCGGGATGTAATACTAAACGCGCGTAAGTCGGCCGGGGAACTGCTTGGTTTGGCAGATTTGCCCGCGGATACAAAAGCTCTACTTAAACACGAGGGCGGATTATTAAGCTACAAGGTTGCAAGATTAAAGGATGCCCGGATTAAGCGTGTATTTCTTAAGAAACAGCAAGAGCTGATGCGTTCAGGCTTCAGTATTAATATTTCCGGCAATACTGCCTTAATCGGGCCGCCTGCTTATCCGGCGAGGCTTAATGAATTGCCCGCGTCTGTTATATCTAAAATGTTCAGCGCGGGCGCTATTTCGGCAAGAGAGAAAAGATTATTTGGCTACGCGGATGTTTTCCGGTTGTCTTCTGAAGACATGCTTGAGATTGTTGATGTGTTCCATAGAGAAATGTGGCAGGGTTTAAGCGGAAAAAAGAGTTCACTCGCGATGTTGCCTACCTTTGCCCGCAGCCCTACCGGTAAAGAAAAGGGGATATTCTTAGCCTTAGATTTAGGCGGCACAACATTTCGCGTGCTTATGGTTTGGCTTACGGGTAATAACAGGGAGCCAAAGGCTATTATCGAGAAGTATACCCTCAAGGCGTCTGAGCTACAGCGGAAAAAGGGAATTAATCATGATCATACTCAAGGCACTGCCAAAAAGCTTTTTTCGGCAATCGCGCGTTATATAAAAGTATTTTTAACAAAACATCAAAAGCACGTTAAAAGATTCGGATATAAAAAGTCGCTTCCTCTTGGTTTTACATTTTCATTCCCCTTAAACCAGACAGCCATAGATCGGGCTATACTCAAGAAGGCATCAAAGGGGTTTCGTATGAGCGGCTTAGCAGGTCAAGATGTAGTTCAGTTTTTAAGAAAGGCAATTAGCGATGAACAATTGAATGATTTAGTTGATGTGGTATCCCTGGATAACGATACCGTTGGGACTCTTGTAACCGGAAGGTACCGCGATAAAGACTGTGATATTGGCGGGATCATAGGTACCGGCACGAACTTTTGCAGCGTGGAAATGGTAAAAAACATTCATACGCTTACATCTAAACAGAAAGCAGAATATGGCAGGAAAACAATGGTTATCAATATAGAGTCCGGTAATTTCGATAAAATAGCTCGGAATACCTATGATAAACTTCTTGACCAAAACTCAACGAGACCGGGCGATCAGATTACCGAGAAGATGGTCTCGGGGTTATACTTAGGTGAGTTAAC
>JAUXFU010000150.1 GCA_030622705.1 Candidatus Omnitrophota bacterium
AGCAGGAAGGTATAATTGAAGAAATGAAAGAAATGGATTTTTATCTGGTAAAGAAAATATTCAAACAACTTATACATAATAAAGACTATGAAAAAGATTATGTTTTGAATTTCAGTAAGAAGTAAGATTATGGTTTTCAGGTATTAGAGCAGGTAAGATATTATAAACAGTACTGAGTTTCCATGATGATTGCTGTAAGTTTGATGGATAGCTCAAAAAAGAAAAGGAGGTATGGCGTGTTGGATACAAATCTTAAGCATGTAGAGAGCCGTGAGGAAATCGATGAGTTACTGAAAGGCAGCGCGAATGTTATGATTTGCTGCGGGAGAATGGGGCCGATGTGCATTCCGGTTTATTGTATTATGGAGAACCTGGAGTCGAAATACCCTCATGTCCAGATGAGGGATATGGAGTTTGATATTCCGGCTGCTTCTTTTATCAGGAATTTACCTGAATGCGCTAATTTTATGGGGTTGCCGTTTACGGTTTATTTTAAAAATGGTAAAGTCGTTGAGGCCACAAGCAGTATTCAGGATGAGAGACAGATAACTGATATATTGGAAGAAGTATTTCAAGGGACAGAAGAGGCGAATTATGCGCCAGAGAGTTTTGAAACTGTTTAAATGCGTAAAGTACCGGTTTAAAAGGCATAAAGAATAGGGGGTAGTTAAGATGCCGTGGATTGATCAATTGGATGAGATTTAATATCGAAACGCATCGAATTTCCTTGAGTGGATTTTAAAAACTGCTCTTGCAGTTTAAAAACGTAAAAAAAGGGTAGCTGATGGATCAAACAAAAAGAATAGTTGTTATAGGGTGTTCCGGGGCAGGAGCAATAGCAGCGAGAATGGTAAAGAAATTAAAACCCTCTTTGGATGTGACTATAATAAGAGAACAGGAAGAGAAGGGGCTTTTAACCAGGTGTGCTACCCCGTATATAGCCAGTGGAAACGTAACGGTTGATTCTTCATATAAGGATGATAGGATTTTTCTGGAACAGGGTATAAAGTTAGTGAATGTAAGAGCCGTTGGCATAGATAGAGGAACTAAAAAGGTGGCTACCGCAGACGGAGTTACGTATGCCTATGATAAACTTGTTTTGGCGGTTGGCGCAAGGCCAATAATTTTCGACATCCCGGGGGTTAATTTAGCAGGCGTATTTACTCTTCGCACAAGCGGAGATGCCGTTAATATATTAAATTGGATAAATTCAAAACGGGTAAGAAACGTAGTTATAATAGGTGCCGGCGCGATAGGAATCGAAATTGCTTATCTGATCGCGCGGCATGGTGTAAGAATTGTTCTTGTGGAGATGCTTGAGCATATTATGCGGATGGTTTTAGACCCGGATATGAGTGAAGAAGTGGAAAAGTACATCGAGGAAAAGGGGATTGATTTAAACTTGAATCAAAGAGTTAAATCCATCATTGGCCAGAAAAAGGTAGAAGCTGTTGAGTTATCTTCATCTGAAAAGATAGAAGCGGAGATGGTAATTATTTCAGGAGGCATACAGCCTAACACTGAGTTAGCCGCAAAGGCGGATTTGGAAATAGGGCAATTTGGATTGAAGGTAGATGAATATTTACAGACTTGTGATCCAGATATTTATGCCGCAGGTGATCTGATAGAATATAGGAGTTTTATTACCGGTAAGCCGATTTTCGGACAATTAAGGCCAAACGCGGTAATAGGCGGAAGGGTAGCGGCAAAGAATATTTTAGGTTATAAGATAAAGTTTCCAGGGTTGATCAACAGTTTTGCCACAAAATTTTTTGACAAATCAATTGCCGGATGCGGAATTACAGAATCAGAAGCAAAAGAAAGTGGAATTGATGTAATTAGCGCAAGGCAGAATTCAATAAGCAAGCATTCTATGATGATAGATAAAAAACCCTATATAGTTAAACTCGTATTTAACAGTCAGACAAAGAAGATTATAGGCGGCCAGATAGTCAGCGATAGCGATTGCCCTGTTAAGCATATCGATGTTATAGCATTGGCAATAAGGAGCGGTTTGACTGTTTTGGATTTGACAACTTTAAGGTGCGCGGGACAGCCGGAGTTATCGCCTGACCCGGGGATTGAGCCATTATCTTTAGCCGCAGAGAGCGTATTCCTAAAGCTTTATGATTACAAAGAATAGAGTGTACGATGAGCAGCTTCATTTAAAAAAAGATGGTAAAGGAATATTTTGAACTAGAGCCCCTTTTTTAAACTCACCCACATCTACTCTTATCCTATTTGAGCAGCAATTCAAACTATTTAAAGATTCCTTATAGATTTTTTAGACTACTTTTCTATTATCTACATATTTTAGGCTAAAAAATTAGACTAAAATCGGAGAGTGCAGGGTGGATACCATATGTCTAAACCTGCTTTTAACGGTTTTATTTTTCTTGGACATATTGGTAGTTTTAAGCTATAATTACTGTCTATATAAGAAACTAACCAAAAGAGCGGGGCGTGGCTCAGTTTGGCTAGAGCGCCTGCTTTGGGAGCAGGAGGTCGACGGTTCAAGTCCGTCCGCCCCGATTTAGTTCTGCAACAAATGTCGGGAAGGTCGACGGTTCAAGTCCGTCCGCCCCGATAAGGAATAAACAATAGTATTTGCTGCGCCTGTAGCTCAGATGGATAGAGCAACTGCCTTCAAATAGGAGCCTTTGCGGGAAAGACGAACCCGTAAAGTGGATGTGGCTGTATGCAAGGAAGCCCTCGGGAAAAATCAGGGTTATTTGCAGGCAACCCAGCACTAATTTGTGAATTAACACTATTATTCAAATTAGTGCTGGGGAGTCCTCAGAGACTATACGCCACACACCTGAGATGGTGAAGACATAGTCCAGGCCGCAACAATTTATTGGCCGGAGAAATCCGGTGCGGTAAGCTAAGCAGTAGGTCGCGTGTTCGAGCCACGCCAGGCGCGCCATAGTTCGGCTTTTTCCTTCGACTTCGCTCGGGACGAAATCGAAGTACAAAGTGCTAAGCGCAGTCGAAGCAAGAA
>JAUXFU010000038.1 GCA_030622705.1 Candidatus Omnitrophota bacterium
CGCCAGTCCTTTTGCCAACTCAAAATAGCCATAGGTAATTGCCTCATCCAGTATTTTTCTTAATTTATCAAGCTCGCTCAAGGGCATACTCCTTCTAAAGTCCGCGGAATCAGGATGTTTTATCTTGTTTTCTCTGCCTGACCTCTTCAATAAGCCCTGCCGTAATCTCATTGGGCACCTGCTCGTATTTTTTAAACTCCATAATCGCGCTTGCGCGGCCGCTACTTAATGAACGAAATATCGTAGCATAACCAAACATTTCAGCCAGAGGGGCTTGTGCAGAAATAATCTTCTGGTCACTCTTTGTTTCCATCCCCAGAATCTTGCCTCTTTTTGAACAAATATACCCAACAATGGTATTTACATACTTCTCGGGCGTAGTAACCTCAAGCTCCGTATATGGCTCAAGCAATATAGGCTCTGCCTGCATAAACACCTGTTTAAAGCACCCGATGGCCGCAAGCTTAAAAGCCAATTCGGAAGAATCTACATCGTGGAATGAACCATCAACCAGAGTTACTCCTATATCTACAACAGGATAACCGGCATAGACTCCCCTATGCATTATCTCAATAATACCCTTCTTTACCGCCGGGATGTATGATTTAGGAATAGCCCCGCCTTTTATGCTGTCTGTAAATTCAAAATCCTTTCCGCGCTCAAGCGGAAACACCTCAAAAACAACGTGACCATATTGACCCCTGCCTCCTGACTGCTTTACATGTTTATACTCTCCGGTTGCTAATTTCAAAATTGTTTCCTTATAGGCCACCCTTGGCTGCCCTACCGTCACATCCGCACCAAATTCTACTTTTAACCTGTCTACGATAATTTGCAGGTGCAACTCCCCCATGCCGGAAAGAATATTTTCCCCTGTTTCCTCGTTTCTTTTAACGACGAATGTAGGATCTTCTTCCGTAAGCCGCCCTAACCCCTTGCCCAATTTATCCTGGTCAGATCTGCTCTTAGGCACAACGCTTAACGAAACCACCGGAACAGAAAATTGCATCGCCTCAAGCAATATAGGATTTTCGGGATCACATATTGTATCTCCGGTTACCGTGCGAGACAGGCCGATTACAGCCACTATTTCACCGGCGCAGGCATATCTGTGTATTTCCCTCTGGTTAGCATGCATCTGCAAAATTTTACCGACTCTCTCTTTCTTGTCCTTCCTAACGTTAAGAACATATGAACCTGACTGAAGCACTCCGGAATAAACCCTAACATATACAAGCTTGCCCATATGAGGATCGGATTGAATTTTAAACGCAAGCCCGACAAAAGGCTCATCAACATTCGCCTTTTTTTCAATAGTTTTTTCGGAATCTTGCGGATCCAAACCCTTAACCAGTGACAAATCCAAAGGCGAAGGAAGATATAGCGTTATTGCGTCAAGTAAATTCTGTATACATTTATTCTTAAAGGCAGAGCCGCATAATATAGGCACTATTGAATTAGCCAGGGTTGCTTTACGAATAGCATTTCTCAACTCATCGAGCGTTATAGAATCCGGAGACTCTAAGAACTTCTTCATTAACTCTTCGTCCTGCATCGTAACCTTCTCAATCATTATCTGGCGGTATTTTACGGCGGTTTCTTTGTATTCCTGCGGTATCTCCTCCATGGTAAAATCTTTCCCTGTCTGGTCATCATAGAGATAAGCCTTCATCTGCGTAAGGTCAATGAGGCCTCGGAAATCACTCTCCGCACCTACCGGTATCGCCAGAGGAACAACAACCGCTTTAAGTTTCTCTTCGATATCCTTAATCACTGCAAAAAAATCGGCGCCAACGCGATCCATCTTATTCACAAATGCTATTTTAGGAACATTGTATTTGTTGGACTGACGCCATACTGTCTCTGACTGGGGCTCCACACCCCCCACGGCACAGAACACAGCAACTGCTCCGTCAAGCACGCGCAGGCTTCGTTCAACCTCTACCGTAAAATCAACATGCCCGGGAGTATCAATAATATTTATCCTGTTTCCCTTCCAGTAGCATGTTGTGGCGGCGGAGGTAATAGTAATACCCCTCTGCTGCTCCTGCGGCATCCAGTCCATCTGGGCTTTGCCGTCATGAACCTCGCCGATTTTATGAGATTTCCCCGTATAATATAATATCCTTTCCGTAACAGTAGTCTTACCGGCATCAATATGCGCCATAATTCCGATATTCCTTAACTTCTCTAAATCTATCTCAACGGAAATCTTTTGTTCTTTTTCATGCCTTTTTTCTGCCGCTTCTTCCCCGGGCTGCAGCTCTTTCACTGTTTCTGTTTCAATGCCCCCTTGTTTAAGGCTGCTGTCCTGAGGCTCTTTTTCAGTAGGTTGTTGCTGCGCGCAAACCGCGTCTGGCTCCTCGGCCTTTACGGACAATTCACCCGCGCCGGCAGGCGCTGCTGCCTCTTCAACTTTTGCTACTTTAGCCTCAACAACTCTCTCTTCAACAACCCCTGCATCCTCGGCTTCTTCGCATGGCAGCTCTTCAACACTCTGCGCTTTGCCCGCCGGCTCCATTTCTTCCCCGCCGGGCTGATTCGTAACCGGCTTTTCCAACGCCTGCTGAATAGAGATTCCCTTTAATTGACTTCTTTCATTCAGGAGCCTGTCTACCTTCTCGCCCTTTGCTTCCAGCTCCTTCTCTAATGCGGAATACTCCTCCATTAACTTATTAAAATCATTCTTAGACACCCACTCGCTGGCTTCCTGCTGCTTTGTCAAGTCGGTAATAGTTTTATGCTGCTGCCTGTTTTCTTTGATCTGCCTTTCGATTTGATGTTTTGTCCGCTTATTCTCTTCCGAGAGCCTTTCATTCTCTTGACCCACAGACTTAAATCTTTCTTCTGCCTCTCTAAGCCTTACGTTTAACTTCACATTTTTTGAAAACTCTTCTGTCAAGTCCTTTTCTTTCTTTAGAAAGGCACTCTTTAATTCTGCTTTTTCCTTCTGAGCTTTTTCTAACTCAGCCTGCTGATTGCCATGCCAATCCCTTAATTTAGAGGCCTCTTGTTGTGCCTGAGATACGCTCTTGTTTAATATCCCTGACTCCCTCTGCATATTGAGATACTCTGCTTTTACTTTTGCAAGCTCTGTCTTCAAAACACCCAATTCCTGCGTAAGGCTTAACTTCTCTTTGTTATAAACCTCTTGGGCCTGGCTTATGGCCTGAGCAGCCTTTTGCGTTTTATCCGGTTTGGGCTCAGGCTCACCTGAAGAAAACAAAATATATATAGCCCAGATAATTACCCCTGAAACCAGTATTGTAAATGCCAAAACCATATATCCTCCTGTAATTGCTTCAACCAATTGTATTACATTTTTATCAAATTGAAAAGGTTTGTTTTCCCTACCTTTTACACAAAGCAGAAAACGGACACCACGAACAATATTGTTCGTTGGAATCATCACGTACAAAGTTAAAATCCGAAGAGATAATCTCAGAGATAATCTTTCTTGCCGCCCTCATGCACACCTCGAGTAACTCTTTAAAGTTAACACCGCCAAACAAAAATTCCTCTCTCATCTCCCGCAGGGAATAAAAACTTGCCTTAAGCCTAGGATATGATATTAATCCGGATTCAGAAACAAGATAAACATAAAGGGGTAATTGAAATGAACCGAGAGCGCTTCTTATCTCCTGCCGGCTGCCAAGACACCCCTCGCTGAAGCTTTTCTTCGGCAGGCTGTATCTTCCGGTTTTATAGTCTACAATTACAATGCGCCTTTCTCCGTTAAGCATACGCTCATCCACGCGGTCAATTGTACCTCTTAAATATACTGAACCGCATTCGGTATCAATGCTTATCCTGTTGAGCCCAATAGGCAGCTGCTGTTCTAAATAAAGTATCTTTATTCTTTCTTGTCTCTTGGCTTCCCGGTTAAAAAAAACATTTAGTTTATAATCAATTATTCTGCTCAATAAGAATCGTTCACCTGTCTGCTGAGGAAAGAATTCTTCTAATTTTTTCTGTTTGAGTTCGAATAAATATTTATACGCCGCGTCGTTTAACTTAACCGGCTTATTTAAAAACAGGGAATAAAAATCCCGTAAAAGGCTATGCAGAAAATTCCCAATATCAGACGCCTCAAATTCTTCAAGAATCTGTTCTTTCTCCTTTAATCCCAGACAATACCGAAAATAAAACTGAGCCGGGCAGTTTAAATAGGTATCCAGGCTGGTAGGTGAAAATATAATTTTCTTAAGTATCCTGAGAACCTCGGGGGTTTTTCTCAAGCAAAACTTTTCCTTAATCACAGCAGCCTTAAATTCAATATGCCTGATCTCTTCTGGATCATGCAACCTCCCGCTTGCTTTCTCCTGCTGCCAGATTGCCTCTTCAATGAATCTTGAACGGGATTCTCTGTCCCCAGAAGACGCCTCATAGATTAAAAATACTTTTTTTGCTGAAGATGTCAGTCTTCGAAAATGATACCGTATAATTTCTTCCCTTTTATGATAATGCGGTAAGCCTAAACCAGACAATACCCCTTCGGGGATAAGCGATTCCCCCTTGTCTATCCGGGGCAAAATCCCCTCGTTGATGTCCAGGATGAGCACATTATTGAATTGAAGATTCCGCGTCTCAAGCAATCCTAAAATCTGCAGTCCGCGCACAGGTGTCCCCGTAAAAGGAATTTTCTCAAAAAGAAGCCTTAGTTTAAACAAGCTAAAGAAAGCAGCCTTCTTAATCGGCTCATCTTTCAACAAAGACTCCCTTAGCTCCTCCAGCACAACCAAAATACGGCTAATTGCCTCACCGGCAAAGACATCAGAGGAAACCCTGCTTTTCTCTAAAACAAAATAAACAACTCCTTCAACAGCCTGTACAAAATCAAGAAGGGTTAAGCAGTTATCAAAAGCGTACAGAAATTTTTGATGAATTACTCTTAATTGATCTCTTAAGCCTGCCGGTTCAATCTGAACAATGCCTGAATTACGGATCAAGCCGGCTGTAATCTGAAAAAGGAGATGATTCTCTTCGATCTCCTCCGGAGCGATAAACGCCTTCCTCCCCGAACCTGCCGCCTTATCTATCCCCAGTAAGGATTCTTCAATCTTATGAATCAAGATACGCGTCATATCCGGGGTAAATCCGTCATCGCCAATATTTTTTATAAAGGGGTGCATAATTACCTTTAGGTAATCCCTGGTGTAAAATCTGCCATCGAGTCTTTTTCTTTCCTGCGCCTGTATAAGCGTATCAATTAGCGCATAGATTGGCGTACGCCTCAAGGGATAACCTAAAGAAATATTATAATCCGTTAAATTAGAAGGTAAGGCATAGTAGAGAAGAGGCATCAAGGCTCCGGCTTGCGGCAGGACTATACAGGTGTCGCTTAAATCCTTAAGGCTCATTAGAATCTGCCTTACTGCCTCCATTTGTGAATGGGTATCAAAACCTTCGTAAATCCGGACTTGCGGACAAGAGACGGCTAACTCAATTTTCTCCGGAAGGAAGGCAAAAAATCTTTCTAATTCCTCAAATATCGACCATGTATCTGCGTCCCTCTGCCAGAAAAGAACGGCCAATTTCCTGCCGAGCAAATGCTTAATAATCCTTTTTTCGCAGGCATTAAGGGCAAAAAAACCGGCAAAATATACCTGCCTGAATTCTGTCAGCGAAATCCTGTCTATTGACTGAGCCGCTTTATAATAATTAAAACCTGTGGTAGTAAGTTTATCCTTCTCTAGAGACCTGTGAAATTCCTTACGCATCTGATTGATATTCTCAAGCAGTTGGTTAATATAATCAGGCAAGGGCAAACCAATCTGCGCATTCTCCTGAAGATTCAATAACTGCTTCTCTGAAACCATCTCCTTATCCAGCTCCTCTAAGAACTGAAAAATCCTTCTTGCCCACAAAAAGAAGTATTCGAATTCCAATTGTTTCTGCCACTCAAGATGGCTCAACTTCAAATTCTGAATAATCTTATAAATCAGAAAACAGGAATCAAGCAGGCTAATCGGATGGCAGCTTCCTCCTTCCTGGCGAGGCTGCGCGGGCTTCTCAGCCAGATATTGAATAAACTCTTCGATAGAAAAGATTTGAGGGGGGAAAAAGGCTTTCTCTGTCCGGCTGGCTAAAGCCTTTCTTAGATAAAACTGCGGCCGCTTACCCGGAAAAACAACCGCCACAGAAGAAAGATCAACCGTATTGCCCTTATTTTCCTTTAGAAGAAAATCGGCCAGGTAATCAATAATATCGACATCAAAACCAACAGTATATATCTTGCTCATTACATAAATACCCATAAAACAAAGGCAATCAGAATAAAACAAATCGTAATAACCACCCATATATTTTTCTTAGGCCGGGAAACCGCCTCGCCGCAATAGAGACAAAACAAGCTATCAGCGGCAATTAGCCTTGAGCAAACAGGACACTGTTTCATCCTGGGATTTTGCTCCTCAGGCAATTCCTCCTCGGTTGTAAATTCAAAATAATCGTAATTATCAGGGCTCATCAGTCTCTAATCGGTTTAATCAATACGCGCTTTTTGCGCTGTCTGTCAAATTCTCTATTTGCGTCACACAATCATGCAAAAATAAAAACTTACCTGTAATTACACCTGTATTTAACAGCGCACTACTGCCCCATAAACTGCACAACTATCTTCCTCTGGCGCGGCTTTGTATCAAACTCGGCTAATACAATCTGCTGCCAGGTTCCTAGAATAAGCCGGCCGAGATTAAATGGAATTACCAAAGACGGCCCCTGCAAAGCGGCGCGTAAATGGCTGAAGCCGTTTGCATCGCCCCAGGTTTCATCATGCGCATAGGATTTAGCGCGAGGAGCAAGCTGTTCGTATAACTCCTTGATGTCTGAAATCAAGCCCGGATCGTACTCAAAACTGGTTATCGCTGCGGTTGAACCAACCACAAATACCGTCACTGCTCCCTCCTGAAGCCTGGCCTTCTCCAGGGCATCCTGAATACCGGTAGTAATATTTATTAAATCCCCTGCCCCCTTTGTTCTTAAATTTAACTGCCCGGTGATAACCTTCATCATTATCCCCCCCTCCCGCCATTAATGCTCATTCTCCAAGCCCCAATCTCCTAATGACCTCTGATTTCAAATGTTTTCTGCCTGGAGCTTCGGCCTTTTAGCAATTCAACGCAAGTTTTGGCAATGCCAAAATATTCAGCCAAAACCTCTATTACAGCCTGATTAGCCCTGCCCTTTTCTGGCTTTGCCTTAACCCGAACCGTAAATTTATCCTCGCCGGTTCTCTCAATTCCATTCGCTATGGCATTTGGTTTGACCAAAACATAAATCTTCATATATACAAGTATAGCAGGGAATTTGTTCGCGGTACAATTAGAAGTTCTTTTAACAGCTTTATTTTTACGCAAGAGTATACAGAATGAATATAACAGTTTTTTCGCTCAGAGGCGATTTGTTCAAGGCA
>JAUXFU010000081.1 GCA_030622705.1 Candidatus Omnitrophota bacterium
AAGCAGACTTAGCCACCACCATCCCCAACGCAAACACCCCAAGCAATAAACCACCGATACCCACAGAAGCAGGGCTTAGGGATAAAAGCGATAATATGGCATCCAGCCCCACCCCGGCTGCTGCGGCTGGAGCAATCAGGCCGAGCAACGCAACAGAGGCTACGCCTAAGATGACGGGGATGGTTGGCCTCATGTTAGTTGGCAATCTGCTTGCAGGAGCCATTGAGTAGGTAAGTGGGTATGTTGTTCCTTCTGGCAAGTTCCAGTGAACCGCGAATTTTCTTTGCATCCAGTTCTCTAAGGGGTTCCCAACTCTCGGCACGGCCGTTGCGTGCGTAGACACGGCCATCTCCGTTACCAAAGACCAAGAAGAGACGAGTCTTACCATTAATTTTGTTATTGCCGCTTTCACGTCCGCAAGCAAAGACCGCATCCTCATGTTTGAAGATAACAATATGCTCAAGCTTGAGCTCGGAATAATGAATTTTAACCATGGTACACCTCCTTTATTAGCTACACCATCAGGGACTTGAGGCTTTGCCTCAGCCCCTGATGCAATACCTGCCGTTGTTTCCCCTGCCACGAAAGAAGAAGACAACAGTATTATTCTCAATATTATTCCCGATATAACCCCCAATATTACTCCGAATAAAACAGCCCCAGCTACTCCAAAGAGAATATCTTGGTCACCCACCAACCACGGAGAGGTTAAACCAAGCGGAGCTAAGCCAGGGCCAAATACAGAAGCCGCCACGGATAAAGCTATCCCACCTGCCACGGCGAGGAGGCATGGTGACGGCTTATTTATTATGTTAAGATTGAAGTCAGATGAAGTCAATTCCTGTATTCGAGATTCCGCTTCGAATAATTTAAGTAAGGCAATAGTAGCAATAGTTGCGACTACAATTATGGGCAAGGCAATTGTAAAGTATGGGAAGAAATCAGTAAGAGAGTTTGTTAGTAACGTGTACGCTACCGGAGAAGCCTGAGCATCCGGTGCGAGCATTGCCAGGAATGCAGCGAAGATAAGTGCCGCATTGGCCTGATAGCTATTTATATTGTTAATAGCCCCTGAGTGTGGGGTTGAGTCTTGATTCTTAGCCTTTTCACTCTCCTTAATATATTCTTCTATTCTTGTCTTATTCCACGCAGAAGTAAGAATCAAAGGCATCTTTCCTATCCAGGTTTCTAAAGAAGAACCGCCTCCGGTAGAACAGATAAGCTCCTTATATGCTTGCGCCCAAACATCTGTATCTCCGCCAAACAAATCAACCTCTTTTTTATCTCTCTTTTTCTCTTCATTTAACCTACTTAACAGCCCTTGGTTGAGTGGATGTAGTCCTATTCCTTTATTTTCGAATACTCCGGGCGCGCCAAATATATATATATTTTGATAACTTTCTACTGATTTTATTATATCTTCAAAAGTTTTTTCTCCAAAGAACAAGGCTGTTTCTTCAGCTGCTAATTTTTCTTTGGAATCTTCTTCAACCGCTCCTTTCTTGAAATCCTTCTCCTTGGTAACCAAATGATCCGTTGCCCATTTTACATCTATATCCTTCTCCTGAGCTAAATACCAACCCTGGATAATTGATTCAATTATATTGAATTCCTGTTTTAACTTCTTCGTCCTGTCTTTTCTTTGTTGTTTATCAGTAATTGAATCTAAAATCCTTGTTTCAATCTCGACCTTAATTCCTTCATCAATAACAGGACTCTCTTTAATGATAGGCTTATCTTGATTCGCCTGGCGAAGCAAATCCAAGACCTCATGGCTAATTACCAGTTTGGAACTGCCCAGTTGTGGTGTTTTACCCTGAATAAACTCCTCTATGATAGCTTCTGCTGTATAACCGGTCGGGCCAAGTAACCAGATGGCGCTGCCTGGTTGATGCCTGTCTACTAAAGCTCTAAAAGCCTCTGCTTTTTCCGGTTTAACGCCGGCAAGAAAAGTCAATATTGGCTTTTCAATATTCATCAATTTAGCCATCTTCTCCAATTCTGAATAAGCAATGCTGTCTAATACAGTAGGCACAAAGACGCTGATTCCGCGCAGGTCTCCTGCTCCACTGCGCCCCCAGTCTCCAAGAATTAAGGCATCAAAACATTTAGCAAACTCATTTAGCACATCAGGGTTATCCTCTTTTTTGGTAATCAAGGGGTTAAGTCTTGTATTTTGCAGGAAATGAAATTCTCCATCTGCCTTTTCTAATGCTTGAGCCAAAGCCGCAGGGGTGGTTTTTGGAATTACTATTACTTTCTCCCCAATACCGCCTTCACTGTAAATAGTATTATATTCCCGTGACAGCCATTCAGCTACCTGCTCAACCCTGAATTTGGGCTTGTCTGCATCCTCAGGATTTGCGTTCACGTCTGGCCTTCCCCGGTGCGTAATAATCACTATTGCCTTTGGCTTGATACCTAACTCTTCCAGCCTGCTGCGTAATCCCATAAGCGCGCGCACAGCCTCAATGTAACGAGTATCAGCAGGCCCTTTTATATTAAGATCCAATGCGTATGCTATAACCTTACCCTCTAAGGTTTTCAAAAATTCATCAGTAATCACCGCTTTTTGGTCAAGAAGCTCCTGAATGTCTTCTCCTGAAACTACATCTTTGCCAAAATGGGGTTTGTGTTCGTTTTTGTGAAGTTTCGCTACGAACAAGCCAAGGACAACTCCTGAAAGGATAACAGCGGCTGATAAATCAATAGGTGAGGTTAAGGATAGAATTGAGGCAACTGCCGGAGAAGCCTGAGCATCCGGTGCGAGCATTGCCAGGAATGCAGCGAAGGCAAACGTGGTAAAGGCATTGTAGCTTGCAGGTGTCTCAGGTACATCAAATGCATCTGGTACATCAGGATTACCATCAGAAAAACCAGGCATATCGGCACCGACTCCCTTTCCAATCAGCCTACCTCCATTTCCATTATCGCCACTATCCTTGCCACCTCCAGGTCTACCTTCGCCTCCTGTCCCTTCAGGTAGCCCGTTTTCGTTGTCGTTAGTATCAGAAGGCGTGCTTCCTGGATCTACCGATTGTCCACTACTGCTATTTACTTCAGATGAAAGCATGCCAATCTCTTTATCCTCTTTAAATTCTCTTATTTCTCCATCTCTGTCTATATACACAATAATCTTGTCTGAGCCTTCATAGATTAAATCTATTAGAGATATCGTAATAATGTTGAGAATATCATTTTCATTAAGATGTAAACATAATGCCGAATCGTCATGGAGCTCTATTAAGTCTAAAACATGAAAGACCATCTGGCCTTTAGGTAAATACAGGATTTTAACATTGCCGAACTCATTGAGAAGTTTTCTAATTTTCTCTATATCTTTCAAATAGAAAGTCTTATCAATAAACTTCTCTGCTTCTTCATAATTACCTTCGGCTTCAAGTCTATTTCTTATCATTACAGCCAGTTTATTTCTAGTATCCCGATATTGGTTAAGACGAACATTATAATGACCCTTTATTTTATCTCCTCTAAATATAGCATCCAATTCCTCTCTGAGCTGTTCATCATCCTCAAGCGCTATTGCACAATCACGATTATCCCCTATGGTCTTTCGAATACGCTCTTGTGCAATATATGCAAGGCCTCTATCCGTAGCTTCAACTCCCTCCGCTTTTAATTTTCCTATCTCTGCTTGTAGAAGACGTTCATACTCGGCCTTTATCTTCTCCTCTCCAGCTTCTTCATCCTTTTCAATCTTCTCTTTCCGCGGTTGACTGAAGATACTCTTTGGCTCTTTATTATCCGTCTCTCTTAATTTCTCATCCGTCTCTTTCTTTAAATCTTCTATCTCTCGACCATGGCTTTCTACTATGCCTACTAACGCTTTTACTGTTTCGTTCAGCTCTACCATTTCTTTGCTTTGCTTTCCTACTTCTTTATTTCCCTTTCTTATTTCTCCCTTCATCCTCTCTAATTTTTCTCCTTGCGCAGCATGCTCTTCCGCCAGCTTTTGTACTGCTCCATTTCCCTTCGCTGTCTCTTGTTTTAATTCCCCCATCATCCCCGCTATCCGTTCTAACAATAAGGCAGTTTTATCGGGAGTTCCTTCCTTAAAATAGTCAGATGGAATATATTTCTTTGCCTGCTCTTCGTATATTCTACTAGCATCAGCCCCCTCTTCCTGAATTACAGTACTAAACTGCCTCCTATCTTCTTCATCATCCTCTCTAAAAGTAGTTCTTAATGTAATATTATAATCAATCGCGGCAAGAATCACGTGTAGAAAAGCATTTCTATATTCCTGCATTTTCCCTTCCCGTTTCTCAACACACTCAAGATAACTCCATAAATTATCATAAAGCTTGAAAAGATGGGGATCAGAGGTTCTCTCAATCACTTTTTCTAAAGCATCGCGTCTTTCCTCACTATAGTCATGTTTTCTCGATAATTTACTTTTAAGGTCTTCGATTTTATTTTCGTTATAAAGGAGCTCCTTGTTCTTGAATGACTCTAACAACGATTTCCGCGCAGACTCTCCTTTATCGCTAACGATACCTACATCCTTTAATCTCTGGTTAAAAGCGCTTATTTCTTCTTCGCTGGGGACACGCCGTAGAGAATCCCAGGTGGCTCGGTCTCCTTTGCATAGTAACCTTGCAAGATTCAGTCCCCATCCTACAGGATCAAAATATTTAAAATATACCTCGTGTGTTTCCTTTCGAGCTAATCCGGGCATGCTTTCAGCAAGCTCCCAAATCTTTTCCAACTCCTCTCTAGAAGTATCCTCTTTATTGTTAGTTACAGCTCCCAATGAAACAACCCCGGCTGCTCCTACAAATCCCGCACCTTCTATGGAGTAACCTAAGATTAAGGGAAGAAGATGCGGGATAAATGCTGAAGCCGCCACGGATAAGGCTATCCCACCTGCCACGAAGAGGAGAGGCAGTGACGGCTTGATTAAACGCAGATAATCAGGGATTTTAGGCAGATTTTCAGGGATAAATCCGGTTATGTCAGAATG
>JAUXFU010000029.1 GCA_030622705.1 Candidatus Omnitrophota bacterium
AATAAGGCAACTCTGCCCAAAGTAAAGGACCGGGTTATTGTTCTTAAGTCCGATGAGGTTAAGCGAATATTAGGCAGAGACTATAGCTTGGAGAAGATAAGGAGGATATTTGTTTCTTTGTGCTTTTCAGTAACCAGACAGCGGGAGAGAAGTCTTAAGCTGAAAGTGCCCTCTTTTAGAATGGATATTAGTCAGTCTGTTGATTTGATTGAAGAGGTAGCGCGGATTTCCGGTTATGAGAATATACCTGTGAAGTTGCCCAGAATCGTTCCTCAAGACGCGGGATTGCCGTTCGCATGGAGAACAAAGAAGATAGTTAGAGATATTCTGGTTAGCCAGGGGATAAATGAAGCAGTTACCTATAGCCTGATAAGTAAAAATACTACAGCTCAATTTGGATATCCCGATTCCCGGTTAGCTACCGTTGCTAATCCTTTAACCAGCCAGCAAGAGGTTCTTCGTCCAAGCCTGATCCCGGCATTAGTTTCCTGTATTGGTTATAATCTTAATCAAAAGCAAAAGGATATTCAAATATTTGAAATCGGCAATATCTTTCGGCTTAATCATGAACAGTTATCTCTTGGTTTGGCTTATTCGGGCAAAGGGTTTAACTTATTGCATATCAAAGGGGCACTAGAAGTCCTTTTTGAGCGTCTAGGCATTACGGATTTTGAGTTCATTAAAACAAAGCTGCAGCATTCCTGTTTTCAAGAAGAGCTCTTCTTGTCCGTAATAGTCAACCCTGCTGTCTCTTACTCTAACCCTGACTCATTATGCAAAAGAGACGGGGGAAATAAAAAAATCTTTGCAGCCCTGGGTATGATAAAGCCGGATATATTAGTAAAACTGGATATTAAAGAGTGTATTTTTGCCGCCGAGTTAGATTTAGAAACACTTTTTACTGAGGCTCAAAAGGCGCACAAGAGGTATATCCCTATTCCTTTATATCCTGAGATTACGCGCGACATAAGCATTATACTGAAACAAAACATACCCGTTGGTGATGTACTTAAGAGGATTAAGGCAGATAAGATTCCCTATCTTGTTGAGCTGAATTTAAAAGACTGCTATTCAGGCAGGCAAATTCCCGCGGGTTATAAGGGTTTAACTCTTTCCTGCGTTTATCGCGCAAGTGACCATACCTTAACTGCTCAGGAGATAGATACGGTACATCAAAGGGTATTGGATGTTTTAAAAACCGGATTTTCTGCCCGGCAGCGATAAAGAAATTTTCAAAAAACCTTTAACAATAGAACAAATTTCTTGATTACACAGATTATTTTCTCGCCACGGCGGGATCGCGTCATAGGCGGGAAAGATTACACAGATTTTTTCATTGGAATTTAATCTGTGTAATCTGCTTTTTTAATCTTTTAATCCTAAAGGATAGGCCTTATCTATTCCTGTTAAGGGAAGGGCCTAATCAGAGATTGCCTGTTCTTTGATTTATCAGCAATCTCTAAAAAATACTTGCATTTCAAAAAATAACTATCATAATATCCCTAGAATGAAGGGGGATGTGATGATGCTCAAAACAATTACCCGTCAGGATAAGATAGATAAGAAGCTAAGCGCAAAGCATACTGCTTTTGGATTTCAATTACTTCTGGATTTATACGATTGTCGGCAGGGTGTTTGTGACGATTTGAATTTATGCTACCGGTTTTTAGATGAGATTGTTGGGTACTTAGGCATGGAGAAGCAGGCCCCGCCGAATATTTTTCGCACACCGGATTTACGATTTCCTGATAAAGCCGGCCTTTCTGGCTGGGCACCATTAGTGGAAAGTTCGATTGTTATCCATACGTTAACACCTAAGAATTTCATCTCTGTCGATATTTATTGTTGTAAGGAATTTGTTGTTGCTAAGGCCAAGGAATTTGTCTGCAGTTTCTTCTCTCCCCGGAATATGGATGCGCAGTTTATCCTGCGCGGCATCGATTACTACAAATAATTTTTCTTTAAGAACTCTCTACCTTTTTACCCGGAAGCCTCTTTAAATCTCATTGACTAATCTGCGTTTCTATTTTATAATACAACTTACCCCGGGGCGGTTAGTTCAGCCGGTTAGAACGCTTGTTTTACACACAAGAGGTCAGGGGTTCGAGTCCTCTACCGCCCATTAAAGCAGAGTTAAGAATTAAGATTGAAGAATTAAGAAAAAAATAAAATGGAGGAGCCAAATTATAGAAAACTTGTTGTGTGGTAGAAGGCACATAGAAACGCACTGCAGGCTATCGGTTTATTAGATAAATGTAATTCGCAATATGCTCGGATTCTCAGCCAATGTCTTAGTGCAGCCAGTTCTATCGGAGCCAAAATAGCTGAAGGTAATTCTTCGAGGTCTAGCAAGCAGAAGGAAAGTTATTTTGGAATAGCCTTGAATTCTTCTTACGAGTTTGATAATTGGATGCAGATATTGAAAGATTCAAAACTGATTTGTGGGGATAAGAAGATTTTGCCGGAGATTGAAAAAGAGAATATCGAAGTTATAAAAATATTGAGTACAATACTAGCTAATCTTAAATCTTAGTTCTGCAATCTTAACTCTGTTTTTTTGGGGCCGTAGTGTAGCCTGGTTTATCACGTCGCCCTGTCACGGCGAAGATCGCGAGTTCAAATCTCGTCGGCCCCGCCAGATAAAACAATGGAAAGACATACGGAATTAGTCAAAATCAAATGCGGCCAGGAGAATTATGAGAAGCTTGTTTCTTTGAATAATTCCCAATTGCTTGATTTTGTTGCCAGGTACGTAGAACTTTGTAATCCTGCTTCGGTTTTTGTGCGCACCGATTCTATTCAGGATATTCAGTATAAAAGACACAGGGCAATCTCTCAGGACGAAGAGACGCCGCTTAAAATTAACGGCCATACAGTTCATTTTGATGGATATTATGACCAGGCCAGGGATAAGGCAAATACCAAATTTTTACGTACTAAGGATTTGGATTTGGATTCAGGTCTTAATTCTGTTGATCAAGAGGCAGGATTAGAGGAGATTCATAGGCTATTAAGAAATAGTATGCAGCAGAAGGAGATGTACGTCGCATTTTTCTGCTTAGGGCCTCTTGATTCGGTTTTTTCTATATATGCTGTGCAAATTACGGATTCCGCCTATGTTGCTCACTCCGTAGATATTCTTTATCGGCCGGCCTACGAGATATTTAAGAAAAAGGGATCCGGCATAGAATTCTTGAAATATGTACATTCAGCCGGCGAATTGGAGAATAATGTAAGCAAGAATGTTGACAAAAGAAGAATTTATATTGATTGCTCCGATAATATTGTTTATAGCGTTAATACTCAATATGCAGGAAATACAATAGGTTTGAAGAAATTGGCTTTAAGACTGGCAATAAGGCGCTCAGACAAAGAGGGTTGGCTGTCCGAGCATATGTTTGTTATGGGGGTTTACGGGTCAAATAGCCGAAAAACCTATTTTAGCGGTGCGTTTCCCAGTCTCTGCGGCAAGACCTCAACCTGTATGGTAGAGGGGGAGTCTATTGTGGGAGACGATGTTGCTTATTTAAGAAAAATAGGAAAAGATGTATTTGCCGTTAATGTGGAAAGAGGGATATTCGGTATAGTTAAAGATGTGAATGCTCAGGATGATCCCCTGATCTGGGAGGTGTTAAATAGGCCCGGTGAGGTTATAATTTCCAATGTTTTGATTAAAGACGGGACTCCTTATTGGCAGGGTGATGGCAGGGGGGTTGTTTCAGAAGGGACAAATTTCTCAGGGATTTGGTTTAAGGGTAAAATGGATGATAAGGGAAATTTAATCCCTTATGCTCATCCCAATGCCCGATACACCGTTAAATTAAAAACATTAAAGAATTGCGATTCGGAATTAGAGAATCCCAAGGGCGTGAGAATTGAAGGAATAGTCTATGGGGGTAGGGATTCAGACACCTGGCCGCCTGTGTTTGAAAGTTTTAATTGGGAGCATGGAGTAATAACCATTGCTGCTTCTTTAGAGTCAGAAACTACGGCCGCTACTTTAGGAAAAGAAGGGGTAAGGAAATTTAACCCTATGGCAAATTTAGATTTCGTGTCTATACCTATTGGCCGGTACATTAGGAATCATTTGGATTTTGTCAGGGGTATAGAGAATCCTCCCGCAATATTCGGGGTTAATTATTTCTTAAAAGATGAAGCAGCTTACTTAACCGAGAAACAGGATAAGCGTGTTTGGCTTAAATGGATGGAATTAAGAGTTCATCAGGAGGCAGAAGCCATAAGAACTCCCATTGGGTTCCTTCCGCAATATGAAGATCTCAAAAAACTGTTTTTAAAGCTTCTTAATAAGGATTATTCCAAGGCAGATTATATAAAGCAGTTTAGTTTAAGGGTTGCTCATAATCTAGAGAAGATTAAGCGAATAACTCAAATCTACCGGGAGACGGTTTCAGCTACCCCCAGCAGTTTATTTGAGATTCTTGAAGAACAAAGACAGAGGCTGCAAAAGGCAAGGGAAACATTCTCGGACCATATAGCACCAAGCGAATTTAAGAAAGTGTCGGGAGAGTCTGACAACGTAGCAATCTCTGATTAATGGAAGAAATAATGAGAAATAAACCTTTGCGGGTAACTGAGTTTACTAATATTGAGTTTTTTAAGAGAGGTAAGGTCAGGGATATTTATGATCTAGGCGATAAGCTGTTAATCGTTGCTACCGACAGGATATCCTGTTTTGATGTTATTTTGCCTACTGTTATCCCTGGGAAGGGAGAGGTTCTAACCGCGCTTTCTCTATTTTGGTTTGAGTTTAGCCGGGATATTATTCCTAACCATTTGATTACTGCCGATGTAGATAATTTTCCGCCGGAGTTGTTAAGGTATAGGGAGTCTTTAGCCGGCCGTTCAATGTTAGTTAACAAGACAAGGCCTATAGCTGTTGAATGTGTAGTAAGGGGTTATTTGTCTGGTTCAGGGTGGAAGGAATACAGTCAGACACAATCTATCTGCGGGGTAGAACTGCCGGCAGGTTTGAAGGAGTCGGATAGTTTGTCCGAGCCAATCTTTACCCCCGCAACAAAACAAGACAAAGGGCATGATATAAATGTAACGCAGGCGTATATTGAGAAAGAGATTGGCAAGGATGTTACCGCAAGGTTAAAGAATGTCAGTGTTGCCCTGTATAAGAAAGCAAGCGAATACGCCAGGCAAAGAGGTATAATTATCGCGGATACAAAATTTGAATTCGGTATATGTAATGATGAGATTATTCTCATTGATGAAATATTAACTCCTGATTCCTCGCGCTTCTGGCCGGAAATTCAGTATCTGCCTGGTCAGGCTCAACCAAGTTTTGATAAGCAATTTGTGCGGGATTATCTTCAGACGTTAAATTGGGATAAAACCCCTCCTGCCCCTGAATTGCCGCAAGAGATAGTTTTAAAGACAAGTCAGAAGTATACTCAAGCCTTTAAGATGCTTACCGGCAGAGAGCTTTAAGAAGAGGGCTATAAGTGAAACTCTCTGAATTTGGTTACTGCTTACCTGATGAGCTTATTGCTCAGGATCCTGTGTCTTGCCGCGATGATGCCCGGCTTTTGGTTCTGGACAGAGGGAACAAGAGTTTAAGCGGGGTTATTTTTAAAGATATAGCGGAGTTCATCAACAAGGATGATTTACTTGTTCTTAATGATACCCGTGTGATGTCGGCAAGATTAATTGCCAATAGGAAGACAGGTGCGAGATTGGAGATTCTGCTTTTAAAAGAAAGAGAGGCAGGTCTTTGGGAAGTTTTGGTTAAGCCCGGCAAGAAGGCCCGGCCGGGAGAAAGAATCTTTTTCGCGGAGGGCAAATTCTCAGCTGAGGTTTTAGAAAGAACCCCCGCGGGCGGGCGCCTGGTAAGATTTCATCCGCCGCAGGTAAAAGAATTCATCAATCAATATGGCAAAATACCCCTGCCACATTATATCAAGAGAGAGTTAAAGGAAAATGATGCTGGGAGTTACCAGACTGTTTATGCGGAAAAGGAAGGCGCGGTTGCGGCCCCCACCGCCGGACTTCATTTTACTAAACGGCTGCTTGAAAAATTAGCTTCTCGGGGGACTGAAATTGCCTATATTACTCTTCATTGCGGATTGGCTACCTTCAGGCCGGTAAAAACCCCGGACATCCGCCAGCACCAAATGGACACAGAATTTTATCAGATATCTGCTGAGACTGCCCGGATAATAAATCAGGCAAAAGTACAAAACAGAAGGGTAGTCGCGGTGGGGACCAGTGTAGCAAGGGCAATGGAGACAGAGGGATTCAGGCATGAAAAGGGTATTTGTCAGGTAACGGCCAGACAGGGACAGACCCGTTTTTATATTTATCCCAGTTATAAATTTAAGATTGTTGATGCGCTTCTGACCAACTTTCATTTGCCTTATTCTACAAATCTAATTTTGGTAAGCGCTTTTGCCGGAGTTGAATTTATTCGGCAGGCCTACCAGTACGCAATCAAAAATAAGTTCAGATTCTATAGCTTTGGCGACGCAACATTAATTATATGACAAGACCGTTTCTAAATAACCCCAATAATATCATAGTGTTACACCAGAAGTGTCCCCGGAGGGACGTTTCTGTCAAAACTGATTGTTGGCCATAGGGTTAGGTAGAAACGGTCTAGATTAAGAGATTAAATAAGGAGAGAGAGATGTTGTTATCAAAAAGAGTAAGCCAGATTATCCCTTCGCCAACCTTAAGCATAACTGCGCAGGCAAAAAGAATGAAGGCTGAGGGCATTGATGTAATAAGTTTTGGCGCGGGGGAGCCTGATTTTGATACCCCTGCGCATATTAAGCAGGCAGCCAAGCGGGCTTTAGATGAAGGATTTACCAAATATACCCCTGCCTCGGGAATGCATCAATTAAAGGAAGTAATCTGTCAGAAATTCAGAAGCGATAACAGTCTTCAATACCTCCCCGGGCAGATATTGATTTCCTGCGGAGCGAAACACTCTATTTTTAATGCCATTTTCGCTTTATGCGATGAGGGCGATGAGGTAATTTTGCCTTCGCCTTACTGGGTTAGCTATCCGGAAATGATAAAGGCGTCCGGCGCAAAGCAGATAGTTCTAAAAACTAACAGGAAAAATAAGTTCAAGATTATGCCTGAGCAGTTACGCAAAGCGATTACTCCCAGGACAAAACTTTTAATCCTTAATTCTCCTTCTAACCCTACGGGCATGGTTTATACAACAGATGAGCTTAAGGCTATTGCCGGGATTCTGATTGAGGCTAAGGTCTTTTGTCTCTCTGATGAAATTTATGAGAAGGTTATCTACGATGACCATCAGCATATTAGTATTGCTTCGTTGGGGGAGGAAATAAACAAGCTGACCATTGTCATAAATGGGGTTTCTAAATCTTACTCGATGACTGGTTTTAGAATTGGTTATGCCGCGGCAGATATAGAGATTATTCAGGCAATGAGTAATTTACAAAGTCACTCTACCTCTAACCCTGCTTCGATTTGTCAAATAGCTGCAATTGCCGCTTTGTCCGGTTCTCAGGAGCAGGTTAAAATAATGGTGGGTGAATTTAAAAAGCGTAGAGATTATATGATAGAAAGGTTAAATAAAATAAACGGCTTCTTCTGTCTTAAGCCACAGGGCGCTTTTTACGCCTTTGTTGATATATCTACTGCGCTCAGAAAGACAGGGGTCTCCGGGGCCTCTTTTTCTTTTACGCAGATGCTCCTTTCTGAGGCCAAGGTGGCTGTGGTTCCCGGCAAGGCCTTTGGCGCAGACGAATATCTACGGTTTTCTTACGCTACCTCTCATGAAAATATCAACACGGGGCTTACTCGTATAGAAAGATTACTAAAACAACTTTAGGGGCGTTTTCCCAGTCTCCCAATAACCTAATCCCTTAATTACTGGCGCTTGTCTGTTATGTAATGATTTCCTCCCAGAGACTTAGCATATTCTTTTAATTCCGCTCCGATTTCGCCAATCTCGGCAACATGGGTAATTGGACGGGCTTGATTGGTAACTACGCCAATTGATAG
>JAUXFU010000116.1 GCA_030622705.1 Candidatus Omnitrophota bacterium
CCGCGGAGAAAAAAGGGGTTATTCTTTATATGAGCCAGGAGGGAAGAGGGATTGGTTTGTTAAATAAGATTCGCGCTTATGGCTTTCAGGATGAGGGTATGGATACGGTTCAGGCAAATCAGGCCTTAGGGTTTAAGCCGGACTTGCGCGATTATGGAATTGGGGCGCAAATCCTGGTGGATTTAGGATTAAAGAATATTCGCCTTTTAACTAATAATCCGCGTAAGATTGTTGGGCTGAACGGCTATGGATTAAGGGTGGTTGAGCGTGTTGCTCTGGAGGCTTCCCCAAACCCCTTAAATTTACGCTATCTTAAAACCAAAAAAGCAAAATTAGGCCATCAGCTTAACATATAGTAATATAGCAAAAGGAGGGAAAATGGTAAAAACTATTGAAGGGAATTTGATTGGTAAGGGAAAGCGGTTCGGGATTATTGCTTCGCGCTTCAATGATTTTGTAACCCGGGATTTGATAAACGGATGTTTAAATATATTGCTCAGGCATGGGGTAAGAGAAGATGATGTTAGTCTTACCTGGGTTCCCGGCGCCTTTGAGATTCCCCTTTTAGCCCAGAAATTAGCTAAGTCTAAATCCGTGGACGCGGTAATTTGCCTTGGGGCGGTTATTCGCGGCTCCACGCCTCATTTTGAATATATTGCCTCAGAGGCAGCTAAGGGGATAGCCAAAGTATCTCTGGATACGGGGTTGCCGGTTGTCTTTGGTGTAATAACTGCCGATACTATTGAACAAGCAATTGAGCGCGCAGGAACCAAGGATGGTAACAAGGGGCGCGACGCAGCGTTAAATGCGATTGAAATGGTTAATCTTGTTAAGCTGATTTAAAGAAAACTCAGAAAAAGTGTATTTTATGATTACACAGATTATCCCGCTTCAGCGGGATCCCGCCATAGGCGGGAAAAAGAACACATTACACAGATTAAAGTTTCGGCGAGGCAATCTGTATTTAACATAGTATTATCTTAATTAAACAATGAGAAAACGGAGTAAAGCGCGTCAGCTTGCCATACAGTTTCTTTATCAAATAGATATTACTAATGATAATTCTTCGCAAGCCATGGATAATTTCTGGTTGGGTCAGGTAGAAGAAGTAGAGCCGGAAGTAAAGCAATTTACCCTGGAATTAATTGAGGGTATCCAGAAATACCGCGAGATAATTGACCGTAAGATTATTCATTACGCTAAGAATTGGGAACTTAAACGTATGGCTGTAGTTGACCGCAACATTCTGCGTCAGGCCTGTTTTGAGCTTTTATATCGTACGGATATCCCCCCGAAGGTTTCCATTAACGAAGCCATTGATTTGGCCAAGTATTTCTCCGGAATAGAAGCGGGTAAATTCGTCAATGGAATTCTGGATAAAATAAAAGAGGATCTCACCAAATGCCGTCCGCTGGGGAATTCTACCCCGTTAGAGGAAACCGCCGGCGAGATATGAAACAGAATCACCACTACTATATGAATCTGGCAATACGCCAGGCCCTGCGCGCCGAGGGCAAGGCTTTTCCCAATCCTTTGGTCGGAGCCTTGGTAGTCAAGAACGGCCGGATTATCGCCCGCGGATATCACAAAAAGGCAGGTTTACCTCACGCCGAGGTAACAGCATTAAGCTTAGCCGGCAGGCGTGCGGCAGGAGCGGTTCTTTACGTAACCCTAGAGCCCTGTGTTCATTTTGGGCGCACGCCGCCGTGTACCGATATGATTATCAAAAGCGGGGTTAGAGAGGTAATTGTTGGCATGCTTGATCCTAATCCCCTTATCAATGGTAAGGGGGTGGAGGCTTTGCGTAAAAACGGCATAAAAGTAGAAGTGGGTTTTTGCCAGGAAAAGTTAAGCAGTATAAATACATCCTTTATAAAATATATAACCCGCAGGATTCCATATGTTACGGTAAAAGTCGGGCAATCATTAGACGGTAAGATTGCTACCTACCGCGGCAGTTCTCAGTGGATTACTTCTGACCGGGCGCGGGAATATACCCATCGTATCCGCGATAAATTTGACGCCATAATGGTGGGAGTAAATACAATCCTGAGGGATAATTCTAAATTGAAAGCTGCGTCTTTATCTAAGCGTCTAACCAGGATTATTGTGGATAGTAACCTGAGTATTCCCTGTCAGGCAGAGGTATTACAAAATACCCCGGTAATTATTGCTACTCTTCGGGTGGCTCCGGGTCAGGAAACAGCTAATAAGGATATTCTTTCCCGAAAGGTTCAAATCTTAGAGGTTAAGGAAAAAGAGGGCTTGGTAAATCTTCGGGATATGATGAAGAAATTAGCCAGGCTGCAAATAACCAATATTTTAGTAGAAGGCGGAGGAACATTAATCGGCTCTTTATTTGATGAGGGCTTAGTCGATAGGGTTTTGTTCGTTATCAGCCCTAAGATTATCGGGGGTAAAGAGGCAATAAGCTCGGTAATGGGCAGGGGCGTTAGCCATCCTGATAAGGCATTTCGATTAAAGGACGTTTGTTTAAAGCGCCTTGGAGAGGATTTTCTTGTTGAGGGGCGAATTTAATTTTTTCCTTTAGTTAAAGAAGGTTCTATGTTTACCGGTATAATCGAGGAATTAGGCAAGGTTCAAAAGATTCAACGGATTGCCCGGCATACCTTGTTGGAGATAAAGACAGATAAAATTTCCCGGGATGCTAATATTGGGGATAGCATTGCGGTAAACGGCGCCTGCCTTACGATAGCAAAAAAGCGCGATAATATTCTCGGTTTTGAGATTATGCCCCAAACCCTGCAGGTCGCGAATTTAGCCGTTCTGCGGATGACACAGAGGGTAAATTTGGAGCGCGCGTTAAGGCTTGGAGATAGAGTTGGCGGCCACTTTGTTTACGGGCATATTGATTGTACCGGGATTATCCGCCGCAGGAGCTTCATACGGGATAACCTCTGTTTTGAAATCGCGGTCCCCCTTGAATTTATGCCTATGATTATCCTGCGGGGCTCAGTTGCGATAGACGGTATAAGCCTGACTGTGCAGGGTAAGAAAGGGAATCTCTTTTCTGTTTATATTGTTCCCCATACGCTTAAAACTACTAATTTAGACTTCAGGCGCCCATCAGATAAGGTAAACATCGAAACCGACAAATTAGCGACACTTGCAACCGCTCGCTAATTAAGGATATTGTTCCTTAACCTCCAGATTCCAATTTCCCAATTAGCGCAGCCCTTAGTTATTGTCAACTTGCCCAAATTCTGCTATACTATTCTCCTTCGCAAAAGAAATGGAAATATTTCTTTTGCTTCGAAGGAATTATTCTACTCGGAGAATATTCCTGCGAAGCAAACCAATAGGTTTATTACTTTTGCGTAGCAGAATAAATAAGATTTTAGTCTTAAAATTACAGAATTCTCTAGTAATCTTATTAACAATGATATATGTTGGCACCAGCGGCTGGAATTATCAGCATTGGAAAGGAGTTTTTTACCCTAAGGGTCTTCCTCAGCCAAAGTGGCTTGAGCATTATATTAAGTTTTTTAACTGCGTAGAATTAAATGTTACCTTTTACCGGTTGGTAAAAGAGCAGACTTTTGAGAACTGGCGCGGGAAAACACCGGATGACTTTCGTTTTGTGGTTAAGGGGTCACGATTTATCACGCACATTAAGAGGCTTAAACAGGTAGTTCAACCGTTGGATTTGTTTCTTGGTAATGCCCTTGGCCTGAAGCAGAAATTGGCGGCGATATTATGGCAGTTCCCGCCTAATTTTTCCCGCCCA
>JAUXFU010000035.1 GCA_030622705.1 Candidatus Omnitrophota bacterium
CCCACTACTGTTTTAGTATTCGCTTCTGTTCCTGGATTTACCGTAACATACTCCCGAATAACATTATCATTGCCGATCTCCAGAAAACTCTCAGCACCCGTGAATTGAAGGTCCTGAGGGATGCTGCCTAGAACCGCTCCGGTAAATATCTGGCAACGTTGACCCAGAGTAGTTCTGCCTTCAATTACGCAATGCGCGCCAACAACCGTATCTTCTCCAATTGTAACACCATCACCAATAACTGCATAAGGCCCAAGTGTTACGCCTTTCTTTAACTTAGCCTTTTTTGATACTATCGCCGTAGGATGTATATTCATTTTTAATGAGCCCACAACTTACGGAGTACGAAGTACGACGTAAGTTATCTGGGCGAATTGAACCCCACCCTCTAAGCCCTTAAAAAATTGCTCCTCTGCATAGAGGGCGGGGTAAGTTCAGCCATACGACTTCTGTTCGCTATCGTCCTTCGATTACACTCAGGACGACCCTGAGCTTGTCGAATGGGTCGCTCCATAAGTCGTGGCCTCACTTATCCACTAAAGCAAACATTAAATCAGCCTCGGCCACTAATTTACCGTCAACCTTTGCCCGGCCGTGCACCTGACCGGTCCTCGTTTTTAATTTTACCGTCTCTAACTCTAAAATAAGCTGGTCACCAGGGATAACCGGCTTTCGCCATTTTATATTATCGGCAGCCATAAAAAAAGCTAATTTACCCTGATACTCTTCGCAAGTTAGCATCATCACTCCGCCGACCTGTGCCATTGCCTCAACCACTAAAACACCGGGCATAACCGGCCGTCCCGGAAAATGACCCTTAAAAAAGTAATCATTTATAGTTACATTCTTGATACCACAAGCACTCTTGCCCTTCTCTAGATGAATAATCCTATCCACAAACAAAAAAGGCTGCCGGTGGGGCAGAATCCTCATAATAGCCTCGGCATCTAACTGCTCACCCTCAACCAACTGATATTTTAACTGTACGCTGGAACTAAATAATTTATCTCTCTGATGCTTTATTTTTTTTAGTAATTTTAAATTTAACGCGTGGCCGCTCTTTATCGCGATAATGTGCGCCTTAAGTGGACAGCCCAAAAGATAGAGATCGCCGATTAAATCCAACACCTTATGACGCACAAACTCATCTTCGAAGCGCAGCTTATTATTAATCACATCCTTCTTCCCGACCACCAGAGTATTCTTGTAATTTGCCCCTTTCCCTAACCCCTTACCCTGTAGATCATCTGCCTCTTCCTGTAAACAGAATGTACGAGCTGCGGCAATCTCATTCTTAAAGAACTCCGGTTTGTTTATATAATCAAGATATCCCGATTTAAGCAGAGGCTGTCCTTCATAGCTTAAGGTATAAGAAATTCTGAATTCCGGAAAAGGAAGAGCAATAATAGTTGCGTTTTCCTCCTGCACATAGACTGGCTCACGTAATAAAAAATAATTACGGGGGTTTTCCTGCTGTTCAATACCCGCTGCCTCTAATGCCTTAATCATAACCTTAGCGCTGCCGTCAAAACCCGGGAACTCATTATTAGTAATCTCAATATCCAGGTTATCTATTCCTAAGCCACAGAGAGCCGCCATAATATGTTCAACTGTATGTACCTGCACCTGCTGTTGCCCCATAGATGTACGACGCATAATAAAAGACTCAGCAAGAATATTGCTCCACTCTGCGCGCAAAGAAGGCTGACCCTGCAAATCAACCCGGATAAAATTTATACCACAACCCACTCCTGCAGGCTTAAATTTAATCCTTGCCTTATTTCCGCTATGCAACCCAATACCCTCTTCTAACTCTATTTCTTTTTTTATTGTCCGCTGTTTATCCATCTTTAATGAGCATATAACTTACGGAGCACGAAGTATGACGTAAGTTATATGCGCGAATTAACCCCGCCCTCTAAGCCCTTAAAAAATTGCTCCTCTGCATAGAGGGCGGGGTAAGTTCAGCCATACGACTTATGTTCGCTATCGTCCTTCGATTACACTCAGGACGACCCTGAGCTTGTCGAATGGGTCGCTCCATAAGCCGTGGCCTCACTTATCTTTTTCCTAATTCCTCAATTTTCTTCTTTATTTCCTCAACTTTTTTATAAAGCCGGGGCAAATTCTGGATGCAGGCATTAATCCGCCTGGCAATCGAATGCGGCTTTGCCGGATAACCCGAAACAAAGGTATTAGCGGGTACAGACTTAGTTACTCCGGCTCTCCCGGCAACCGTTACCTGATCACCAACCGAGATATGCCCGGCAAATCCGGCCTGTCCTGCCACAGTAACATTATTACCAATAGTTACACTTCCTGCAATACCCACCTGCGCAACGATAAAACAATTCTCACCAATTACTACATTATGGGCAATCTGCACTAAATTATCAATCTTGGTGCCCCTTCCAATAATAGTCTTGTCAAAACGCGCCCGGTCAACAGTAACATTTGCCCCAATCTCAACATCATCTTCGATTATTACCGCTCCAATCTGAGGTATTCGTTCATGCCTGCCTTCCCGGGTAATAAAACCAAAACCATCGGAACCAATTACACTACCGCTTTGAATTACCACACGGCTACCCATAATTATTGCTTCCCGGATAGAAACATTGGCGTGAATTAACGTATCGTTTCCGATCCGGGTATCCCTGCCGATATAACAGCCGGGATAGATTACCGTATTATCACCGATAACCACATTTTCCTCAATCACGGTATAAGCGCCGATACCAACATCCTTACCGAGCTTGACATTTTTGTTTACGACCGCCGCAGGATGAACACCTTTGAGATAAACTAATTTCTTAGGATGGAATTTATTTACAATTTTGCTAAAGGCATCTGACGAATTCTCTACCTGAATAAGAGTTTTAGAGCCAAATTTTACCTGCAGTGAAGTAATAACTGCTGAAGCTTGAGTCTGAGAAACCAAATGATTATATCGCGGATTTGTCAGGAAAGTAATATCCCCCTGTTTTGCCTCTTTTATCCCGCAGACACCTTTAATTGTAAGCTTCTCGTCGCCAAAAACTCTACCTCCTAAAAAATCGGCAATCTCCTTTACGGTCATCCGCATATTGCTTTATTTAATCTTAGCTTTAAAGGAACTATTTCTTATTAAGGATTTCTGAAATCTCCTTAGTAATATCCAAATCTTTTTTCTCATATACCAATGCGCGCTTATCAAAAACAAATGTTAAGTCTTTCTCTTTGGCATATGACCCAATTACTCCCTGGATGTCCTTAAATATATCCTGTGCACTTTTATCCCTTTCTTTGCGTAAATCCTGGGTGGCATTGCGGTCAAATTCCTGAAGTTTAACTATCTTATCCTCTAATTTACTCTTGCGGGATTCTCTTTCGTCTTCGCTTAACAAACTTAAGCTTTCCTGCATTTTTTTAACATCCTCTAATTTCTTCTCTCTTTTTTCTTCATAATCCTTCTGCTTCTTCTCTAAAACCTTATCGTATTCCTTGGTCTTGCTGTATTGGCTAAAAAGCTGGCCAAAGTCTACATAAGCTAATTTCTCCGCGGCATAGCCTGAAGCCGTCACGAAAAACAAACCTAGCGCTATCCCTAAAATCACCAAACCTCTTTGTTTCATCTTTCTCCTCCTCTCTGAAAAAATCAATTTAACAATATGACAATATAACAATATGACAATATAACAATTTAAAAACCCCCTCCCATGCTAAAATGAATCCTCCCTGTTTTCTTTTCATCTTCACCCGGCTGTTTATCCAAAGGAATACCGTAATCTAATTTTATCGGGCCAATAGGCGTCTTTATACGCAGGCCCAAACCAACACCGGACTTAAAACCACTCCTGCCAATATCTCCGAGCTTACGCCAGGCATTGCCCGTATCATAAAAACCCGCCAGGCGCAAGAAATCGAGTAAAGGATACGTATACTCAATGTTTCCAATTAACATAGAATTACCGCCCAAAGGATCCTTATCGTCAGAATCCTCATCAATCGGCCCAACCATTCTTTCTTCATATCCCCGGATAGTATTAGCACCCCCGACAAAAAAACGTTCATATATCGGGACATTCTCGGTATCGCTATAAGCATCAGCCAGACCTACGCGACCTTTCAATTCTAAGACTGAACGGTTCCATAAACCAAAGTATTTTGAGGCGCGCCCCCGGAATTTAAAGAAATCCTTATCTCCCCCAAAGGCGCCGCCGGCAAATTTAGCATTCCCTGTAAGATAAATTCCTCTGGCAGGACTAAAGATATTATCACGGTCATCAAAACTCAAACCCAACTCAATACTGGATATATTGTTTTTACCCTCCTCCTTCTCAAATTCTTTCTTAATTTCACTAGCACTCGGATCAATATTATCGATTTCTATTTGCTCAAGACGATAGGCAATATTCCCCTTAACATACTCAGATAACTCCTTACCTAAACGAATATCGCCACCGGTTCTTTTCTCATCATAACCCCAGCCGGCATCATTATCCCTATCGTGCGTTATCCTGTACAAGTCAAAACCAAAAGATATAGGATAATCAAACAGCCATGGTTCAGTAAAACTCAGACTGCTATTTTCACTTAAAGTTCCTAATTCGGCGCGAAAACTTAAGTTCTGTCCATCGCCGGTAAAATAAGGAAAATTCTTCCAATCAAAGTTTCTCTGCTCAATCTCAAAAAAGCCAATAAAATCCTCAACGGTCGAATACCCGCCGCCAAAGCTGAATGTCCCGGTCTTTGCCTCTTTTACCTCAACAATCAAATCCCTCTGATTGGCGACCTCGGTGCTTTCGGTGTTATAATTTATTTCTTCAAAGAAACCCAGATTAACCAAACGCTCTTTGCTGCGGCGAAGCTTCGGCCCATCGAACCTATCACCGGGGAGAAGCCTTAGCTCACGTCGAATAACTATATCCTTGGTTTTAACATTACCCCGTATTTTTATCTTATTAACAAAAAAAACTTCATTCTCGGTTATATGGTAAGTAATATCGATTGCGCCGGTATCCGGATTCAGAATTGTAGTAGGATACAGATCAGCCATAATATAACCACGGTCAAAATATAAACCCTGAATAATAAATCCGTCCTGGCTTAATCCATCAGAAAAATACGGCTTCCCCGGCAGGCAAAATTTAATGGCATCGCGTATCTCATCCCCGCCAACAACAGCGTTGCCCGTAAGATTAATCAAACCAATAAAATACTGCTTCCCTTCCCGGATGACTATAGTAATATAAAGATATGGCTTATGAAAAACATCCTTAATCACATAATCTGCCTCGATATCGCTAAAACCATCTTTCTTATAAAACGATTTGATCCTTTCCATATCCTCTTTTAAAACATCCTCTTTAAATACCCCTCCCCCAAATAACCATGCCCGTTTTGTCTTAATAAATTTCAGGATTCGCTTATCGGAAAAAGCCTTATTACCTTCAATAAATATCCTTTTAATTTTAATGCGCCTGCCTTCACGCGCAATAAAATCAACTACCGCCTGATTAGTCCCATAATCAACATCCACTTTATATTCAACCTGACTTTCGGAAAACCCCTTTTTAACATACTTATTTTTTAACTCAGCGCAATCTTCGCTTAATGCAGGATAATCCAGATGCTGCCCGGGACGGGATTTTATTAACTCCCGAAGCTTCTCTTCCTTAAGACGCAGACGTCGAAACCCAACAAAATTTATCTCTTTAATTAAAGGCCGCTCAACTACGGTAACAACAACCTTAATCCCCTGTTCAAAATCCTCTGTTTTTATGTCAATATCGCTAAAATACCCCAGAAGATAAAGCCGCTTTAAATCGTTATTAATCACATTATCTGAATAAACTGAGCCAACGCGTGTTTTTATTTTAGAAAGTATTGTCGTTGTATTAATTGAATAATTTCCTTCTACCTCAATAGCAGTCACGAGATTCTGGCTTTCGTTATCATCCTGGGCAGACAAAGGCAGGGTCAGTAAAACTAAAATGACCGCAACCATAAACATCACCATACTTCTTCTCAGCTTGACAGCCATGCTTATCCTTCCCGGTGTGTAAGATTATCAAAACGGGCGAATTCTTTAATAAAGGCGAATTTAACCGTACCCACCGGACCGTTTCTTTGTTTTGCGATAATAACCTCGGTAATTCCCTCGTTATCCGGAGTTGGATTATAATATTCCTCACGCAAAAGCAGAAGAACCAAATCCGCGTCCTGCTCGATGGCTCCTGATTCACGTAAATCAGAAAGTTGAGGCCGATGGTCAGTACGACTTTCTACCGCGCGGGATAACTGACTAATTGCAATCACGGGCAAATTCAACTCGCGCGCTAAGGCTTTCAGTGAACGGGAAATCTCGGAAATCTCCTGCTGCCGGTTTACAGCTCTATCTTTACCGCGCATCAGCTGTAGATAATCCAAAACAATAAGCCGAATGTCATGATGGGCCTTCAGCCGGCGGGCTTTTGCCCGCAACTCCATAACTGAAATAGCGGGGCTATCGTCAATGAATATAGGCGCCTCAGAGAGCTTTCCTGCCGCAGCAGTAAGTTTAGGCCAGTCAGAAGGAGATAGATACCCTGTTCTAACCTTATGGGCATCAACGCGAGCGTGAGAACACAACATCCTCTGAACCAATTGATCCTTGGACATCTCCAGACTAAAAAAGGCTAACGGTATCTTCTCCGTAACCCCGGCATATTCAGCCAATCCCGTAGCAAAAGCGCTTTTCCCCATTGAGGGCCGGCCTGCTATCACAATCAAATCAGAAGCATGCAATCCGGCGGTCTTAATGTCTAAATCCACAAATCCGGTGGGAATACCACTAACCTGTGCCTTTCTCTGATAAACCTGATCAATATTTTCAATACTGGTTTGAACAACCTCTTTAAGCGAAACAATATTGCTTTTATGCCTGATATCCCGGATATTAAAAATAAGGGTTTCTGCTCTATCCAGCGCTTCATCTACATCCCCTTCGTATTCATAAGCCAAAGAAGCTATACGGGTAGAATTGTTAATCAATGAACGCAGGATATTCTTTTCCCTGACCAGGCGGACATAATGAGCGATATTGGCCGCAGAAGGAACTGAATTAACCAATTCGGTTAAGAAACCCGCTCCGCCGATAGAATCCGAAACCCCCAACCTTCTTAACTCATCGTTTACCGTTACCAAATCCACTACTTTATTAACATTAAAGAGATTACAAATCCCTTCGAATACCGTGCGATGGCTATCCTTATAGAAGGCGTTTTGATCCAGTAACTCAATAGCTATTGATATTGCCTTTTCATCCAATATCATCGAACCCAAAACAGCCATCTCTGCTTCCAGGTTCTGCGGGGGGAGTAATTCCTTGACTGTCTCTACCATCTTTTATATTGCTATATTGTTATGTTGTTGATCAGAGCTGGATTTATTGAAATGAAGTATCTCTATAATCTTTTACAATCTGTAATCCTAAAGGATAGACCTTCCTAATTCCTGTTTCCCGCAAAGCGGGATCCCGCAACAGCGGGAAAAGGAAGGGTCTAATCAGAGGCCTCTTGGTTATCGCTTGACAACCCAGACTTTTATCGCGGCAATAACTTCAGGGTGCAATTTTAACTTTATCTCGTATACACCGAGTGTCTTAATTGGCGCATCCAGAATCACTGCCTCTGCGTCAACCTCA
>JAUXFU010000008.1 GCA_030622705.1 Candidatus Omnitrophota bacterium
CAAATCCTAATATCCTATTTGCCCAATGTCCTTATTCCGGCAGGCTGGCTCCGCACCAGGGACAAAAATGCCACGCCCCACTGCATTTCTCCTTACACTTCAGGCATACCTTTGGCAACAGAAGTGAACTTAAGGGCAATCTCCATCTAAATTCCCTTCCGTCTAACTCTACCGAGAAATCCCCATCTTTCTTAACTTCAGCAATCTTCCGGCCGTCTTTATCTACAGCTGGGAACATAAAAAAATGCATATTCTGCCCCATTGGCCCAAGCATATTAGCAAAGACAGGTTTCATCATCGATAAGAAATTATTGGTATCAGCATCAATTTTATCTTTGCTAAACGGCAAATAATAAGCCCCCCGGATGTCTCTAATCTTGATACCGGCTCGAACATCTGCTTCAGTCCTGTATGTTACTCCGCCAAACGCGCCCATCTTGCCATCTACAACAGCGATCAGCGTATAGGGACGAAGAACCTTAAGAAATTCTTCAGTCTGGGCTTCTGTGGTTGTAGGATCCTGCGCAAAACTAACCTGCCAGTATTCCTCTGGAATCCACCAGACAAGAGTCATCTCATCTGCTTCCTGAGACATCTTTTGAGTTTCCTGAATTAGCATATTAGGATCTATCTTACTTTCCTGGGCCAGGCCTGCCACAACCCACCCAAACAACATAAACATCACTGCCAAAACCGCTGCTACCCCTATCCTTTTACTCTTAATAATTACCGGTTTTTTCATTCTGCACATCCTCCTTGTTTAGTTTGAGATTGCTGAAAGAATCTAAACAAAAGGGCAATCTCTGTTAAACGAGCCTCACGCGGGTTATACCCCGAACCGCATTGGTCACATAAACCGCATCTGCTTCAAATAAGTCCCGGCGCCTCAAAATTCTCTCCGCGGCAAAAGGAGCCTTTTTTTTCATAAAGTACCGCCGGTAAACCCCATCAAGAAGCCCGCAGCTTATTGGCGGAGTATAATACATCTTACCCTTACGAATAAAGATATTGGAAACTGCCCCTTCGGTAATTTGACCCTTCTCATTTTCGAATATAACCTCAAAAAAACCTGCTCGTTTTGCTTTGAGATATTCATGGTTATACAGCTGACGGTTAGTGCTCTTATGATAAAAGAATGTATCCTGAGAATTAGTTTTTCTCCGGGTAAATGTTACCCTGCGCGTACCCGGGCTTCGCCCTTCTCTAATACGCCCGTAACTTAATTTAATATCGCCACGAGGAAAAACCAAAAGCCTGACCCGGTAGGCATAAGCGCAATTCAAACATTTGCGTATCCTGTTCAATTCCTGTTTTATCCTCTGTTCATTGAGGGTAAAATTAAAATACTCCGCCGAGGACCTAAGCCTCTCTAAATGATAATCAAGCAGAAAGAAACCGCCTTTTTTCGACCAGCGCATTGTCTCGATTAACTGAAATTCCTTTATCTTGCGGGTAAAAAACAGTGCCTTAAGCTTACATTCTTTATATTCCCTCTCAGACTCAGAGTCATAAACTATACCGCTGCCAATGCCCATCCTGCCTGTTTTACCTCTAAGTAAAAGGGTACGAATCGCTACATTAAACACCGCGTCCCTATTAGGCTTAAAAAAACCGACTGCGCCCGTGTAAACCCCGCGTCTTTCCTTTTCTAACTTCCTTATAATCTCCATCGTCTTTATCTTGGGAGCGCCGGTCACCGAACCAGAAGGAAACAAACTCCTAAAGAGCTCGTAATAAGAAAGGTTTTTCTTAAGTTTTGCCTGGACAGTAGAGGTCATCTGAAAAAGGGTATTATATTTCTCTATCGCGTAAAGCTTATTAAGTTTTACGCTGCCTGTTTCAGAAATCCTCCCCAAATCATTGCGCAATAAATCGACAATCATTACATTTTCGCTTCTATCCTTCTCAGATGCTCTTAATCTTTTTATCTGTAATCTATCCTCTTTCTGTGTCCTGGCGCGGGATATCGTTCCCTTCATCGGCATTACGGTAATCACTCTGCCTTTTTTACGAAAGAACAATTCCGGAGAAAAAGAAAGCAGTTGGAATCGTGCATCTCTGATAAAAGCGGTATAAGCAACAGGCTGGGCATTACGCAGATTTTTATAAAAAGCCATGCTTGATCCCTGAAAATTAAATTTATACTTAAAGGTGTAATTAACCTGATAAGTAAAACCCTGCGCAATGTAATCCTTAATCCTTTTAATATCCTTAACATACCCTGTTAGCCTTTCACTGGTTTTGATCCCTTTAATTTGATATTTCTCCCCACGCCAAAGCGTTGACGCAGAAGCCTGCTGAGTGCGCCGGGATTTTCGGCGTGATGATTGAACTGTATTTATCCCCCGCGGCTCAGGCGGCAAGTTTGAGAATTTTCCCTGAAGATGATTAAAAATTACAGGAGACTTAAAAATCCCCAGCCAGATTAAAGGAAAAGAAAACCTCCCCTTACCCTTAAAATCATCCCAGCAATAGCCCATCTCATAAGAAAAGAAACCAGCCGCCCAGCAGCCCTGGTCCAAAAATACCTCTAATTGCTTGAACGCCCCAGAAACCGCTTCTAAGCTAAAACAGGCAATTATCGCAACCGGATCAAAAAACAGATATGAAAGATAATTTTTCCGGTCGAACTTGCGGGTTTCCAAAAGGATAAATTTATCCTTGTTTAAAAGGATTGACCGAAGTTGTTCAAGAGGAAGATTGAAGAACCGCTCATCTGTCTTTATCAATCTCTCCATTATAAGAGGCGCGCGGCAGGATTGTAAAACTTACACCGGCAGTTAGCATTGCCTTAAGTAAATCAATAAGAATAAAAGGAACTACGCCCTTAAGCAGGGCCTGCCAGAGGCTAAACCTCATCACCAATGCCAGGACAGTTGCGCCAAAAACATAGATAATCCCCACTCCCAACATCATAAGTTTAACCTGAGAAAAAAATGTGCGTGCGCCAATATATCTGTCGGTATAGCGTCCGATTAAAAGAGGCGCAATGATAAATCCAATAAGATAACCTCCGGTTGGAGTAGTCAATAAACAGCCCGGGGAAGATGTAAGCGCGGCAAACCAGGGCAACCCGGCCATTCCCAGACCAACATAGATCAACTGGCTTAATGAACCAAACATCCCCCCGCAGACAACCCCGCTTAAAAGCACGGCAAATACCTGGCCGGTAATGGGAACCGGGCTAAATGGAAGATATACCCGGACCTGAGCCATAAGCCCGGTAAGGCAAGCCATCGCAACTGCCAGGCCAAGCTTATTAACCAAGGTTAAATTATAGCGCCAGGTAAAAAATGCATATTTTGCCTTAAAACATCTATCCGCGACTAATATTGCCTGCATTGGTTCCTTCTCCTTATTCTCTTTTAGAGAGCGCTGATATGGTTTTTAAGACTTTTTCAGCGCTCTTTTTTATTTCTCTTAAATTTAAATAATTTCATCTTCTCGATTAACCCTAAATAGTCGATAATCAGCCTACCCTTGAGATGATCTATCTCATGTTGAATAACCCGGGCTAAAAGCCCCCTAGCCTCAATCTCAACATGCTCGTTTTTATCGTTTAAACCCTCAACGACGATTTCATAAGGCCTCTTTATCTCGACACTAACCTCAGGCAGGCTCAAACAGCCTTCAATAAGCCTGTCTTCTCCCTTGCTTTTAACAATGCTGGGATTAGCTAATTTAACTACCCCTTCTCCGATATCGGCAACGATAACCTGAAGCAGGCTTCCTACTTGCGGAGCCGCGAGACCTATTCCGTTAAAGGTATACATCGTAAGCAGCATATTATCGAAAAATTTAACCTCCTCAGGCGTAATCTCAGAAAGCTCAATGCATCTCTTACGCAATATCTCCTCGGGATACTTCTTTATCTCTAAAATCTCTTTTTTATGACTATCCAACATAAGCCTTGCCTTTAATACGGTCAACATAATTAACCGCGTTAAACCCGGCTATTGCCCCGTCACTACAGGCGGTTACCACCTGGCGTAATGCCTTCATCCGGCAATCACCGCAGACAAATACCCCGGGACAGGATGTTTGCATCATTTGATCGCTAATAATATAGCCCAAACTATCTAATTCAATTAAATCACCAAGAAAATCAGTATTAGGAATACAGCCGACTGAAATAAATACGCCGCTGCACTCAAGGCTCAATTGAGTTCCATCAACAAGATTCTTTAGAAAAACTCCCTCAACCTTATTCTTACCGTAAATTTGCGTAATTACTGAGTTCCAGATAAATTCTATTTTATCGTTCTCTTTGGCCTTTCGCTCTAAAATGGAGGTCGCGCGCAGGCGGTTGCGGCGATGAACCAAAATAACCTTGCGGGCAAAACGGCTCAGATATAAAGCCTCCTCAACTGCCGAATCTCCCCCTCCGACTACCATAATATCCCTATCCTTGAAAAACGCGCCATCGCAAACAGCGCAATAGGAAACCCCTTTGCCGAGAAATTGACTTTCCCCGTCAATACCTAACTGTTTAGGTTTCGCGCCCACAGCAAGAATTACAGTTAAACTAGAGTAAACCTTGTCTCCCAGACTAACCTGCCAGACCTTCTCTTCTTGAGCCGAGGAGACAATCCTCTCAACCTTACCGCTCTGAAATTCAAGACCAAAACTCTTTGCCTGATTCTTAAAACTCTCAATTAGCTGAAATCCGCTAATGCCTCCGGGGAACCCGGGATAATTCTCAATTAAATCCGCGGCTACTGCCTGGGAAGCAGGGGAAAAACATTCAATTAGCAGGCTGTTAAGCTTGTCCCGGCAGGCATAAATCCCCGCGCTTAATCCTGCCGGCCCGCTGCCAATAATAATCGTATCGTAAATCTCCTGGTTCATCCCTATCACTCAATCCTTCACTCAATCACTCAATCCTTCACTCAATCACTTAATCCTTAATCCTTAATCCTTACTACTACCTACTCTATTATCGACAAAACCTGATTATGAATCTTCCCATTAGAAGCCACGTATCCTCTGGTTTTAAGATTCCACTTCCCGCCTGAAAGGTCCGTAACCTTGCCCCCTGCCTCTTCAATCAAAAGAAGCCCGGCAGCAAAATCCCAGACCTTATCGTTATATTCCACCTCTACATCTGCTTTACCTTCAGCGATATAAGTAAGCCCGCGCGCGGTCGAGCCAAACATACGCACATTAAACACCTGATCAACAAGCCCTCCTAAAGCCTTAAGCATGGCCTTTTTTTGATAGCGAATACTGCTGTCAAAGATTAACGTCGCCTGCTTAATCCCTCTTTGCGAAACAGAAATCCGCCTGCCGTTAAGATACGTGCCTTTTCCTTTTTGAGCGTAATAAAGCTCGCTGTTGCCAGGCATATAGATTACACCCAAAACTATTCTTTCTCTATAAGCCAGAGCAATGGAAACACCAAAGATACCGATATTATGAATAAAATTATGTGTTCCGTCCAGAGGGTCAATAATCCATTTAAACCCCGTAGCTTTATCTCTCGCCGGGCAGGCCTTACCGGCAAAGCCGCGGGGCCGCGGGGCAAACTTAGATTCCTGCCCGGATGAATCCTCTTCAGAAAGAATATTGTCGCCGGGGAAATTCTTAATAATCCGGCGTTTGATTATTTTCTCCGCCGCGAGGTCAACGTCAGTAACAAAATCCCTATCGCCTTTTGTCCTGATATTACCTATATGCCCGAAGCGGCGGGATAACATCCTGCCTGCCTGAATAGCCGCCTCAACCGCGATGTCTTGACGCTTAGCAATCTTAGCTGAATTTACCCCGACACCAATACATTGGTGTCGGGGCTTACCACCAACGCCCTCTTTGCTCATAGATTTTAATAAATCTCTCTATTGAACGGTCATAGGTTTTCTCAATATCTCCGGGAAAGAAACAGGCGGGAAACTCCCCGATTGACCAATGATACTGGATACACTCACAACAAATCCCTTTTTTCGCGCAAGGCTCATAGGTACAATTACATCTTGCCTTATTTTGCGCAACCTTACACTCTAACATTCTGCCTCCTCTTAACCTTAGCTTTGTTGCCTTAAGCCTAAGCATTAATCAAGGCATAGATAGTGCCTGATTAACTTCAACCCCCGTTAGAAAAATCTCCTTTTCTAACGGGGCAAATCAACCAACTATGTAAGGCCTTATCTTCTCCTCAAGCGCGCTCTTGGATCCAGCTCCTACAATCTGCTCCATTATCTGACCGCTCTTAAAAATGCTAAGCGTAGGTATACTCATTATGCCGTAATTGGCTGCGGTCCGCGAAGCCTCATCTACATTTACCTTACACACCTTTATTTTTCCCTGATATTCTCTGGCTATCTCTTCTATTACCGGAGCAACCATATGGCACGGCGCGCACCATGGGGCCCAGAAATCCACCAAAACAGGGAGATCAGATTCTAACACCTCTTGTTTAAAACTGGAATCATTAACCGTAACTTCCATATCTGTCAACTACCTCCTTCCGTTACCTATCTTTATTCAGCGACAATCCTTGTACCAATTAGAAAAGTATCCCTAAATCCAATTTATACTACAAGAAATTACCAGAGATGTCAATACCTTCTCCTCGGGGGACCCCAAGCTAAAGTAATTTTAGTTTACGACGATATATTCTCCTGCAAAGCAAACCAATAGGATTATTACTGTTGCGTAGCAGAATAGGTTAACTGGGGTTATAATAAGAAGCCAACATCCGTAATTCCTCCGGGGTCAACATCCAATCCCCGGCAGAAGCATTGATTTGAAGCTGTTTACGATTTCGGCAACCAACTAAAGCAGTCGATATATCCTGCTGCTGATTAACCCAATTTAAAGCAACCTCAGCTGGATTTCTTTTTCTTTTTTGAGCGATGTTTTTTATCTCTGTAATTAAACCCTGGATTTTGCCCCAGTAAGGCTGTTTATAATAAGGATAAAAAAAACTGCGGGCATCATCCCTGGGAAATTCAGGAGGACTAACGTACTTCCCGGTCAATATCCCGCTTCCCAGGGGCCCATAAGCAAATACTCCAATGTCCTGTTTTTGACAAAAAGGCAATATATTTTTTTCTATACCCCTATTTAAAAGAGAATATTGAGGCTGTAAACTGACGATGGAGGTCACCTGAGAGGCTTCTTCCAATAAGGAAAGGTCAAAATTCGATACTCCAATATATCTAATCTTACCCTGCTTTTTAAGTTTTAACATCTGGGCTAAACTATCCTCAATCGGGGTATTAGGATCAGGATAATGGCACTGATAAATATCTACAGTTTCAATTTTCAGTCTTTTTAAAGAATCTTCTAATTCCTTGATTATCGTTTTTGGCCTAAGATTAAAGCTAAAACCGCCACTGGTAACTTGAATACCGCATTTAGTGGCAACATAGAACTTATTCCTAATCCCGTTTATGGCTTTGCCTACTACTTGCTCGCTGCGCCCTCTTCCATAGATAGGGGCGGTATCAATAAAATTAATTCCGCAATCAACTGCTGCTCTTATAGTAAGAATGGATTCTTCATCATCAACCATCCCCCAGTTTTTCCCCCCAAAAACCCAAGTGCCTATGGAAATTACCGAAATTTCCATATCGGTTTTAGGAATCTTCTTATAGCGCATTTTAATTTCCCCTGTATCCAACATCTAAATACTCTGATGCCAGATATGAACTGCGCACATACGCAGAGCTCTTTACATGAAGAAACCCCAACCGCGCAGCTATTTGTTTATAATCGATAAAATCCTGCGGATTAATATATTCCTTTACCGGAAAATGATTTATACCGGGAGAAAGATACTGGCCCATACTCAGGAAATCGCATTTTACCTTACGAAGCTCATAGAAAAGCTCCAGGACCTCCTGTTTTTTTTCGCCAAGCCCCAGCATAATAGCTGACTTTGTATAAATATGGGCAGTTAATTCTTTAACTATTCTTAAAACCTCTAAAGAAAGATAACAATCCGCTCCCGGGCGCACAAGATTATACAAACGCGGCACAGTTTCAACATTATGGCCGATGATTTCCGGCCCCGCGTTTACTATCGCTTCGATCGCCGGGATATTTACCCTGTTGGAAGCAGCATTTGCGCTGTCGGTTTGAGTGTGATTTTTAAGCGGGTTAAGTTTAAAATCCGGAATAAGGACTTCAATTGTAGTATTGCCTGTTTTCTCGCGGATAGCAGAAATTGTTCTAACGAAAACCTCGGCCCCGCCTAAAGGCAAATCATCCCTTGTAACGCTTGTAATCACAACATGCCTTAGATTAAGCCGCCTGACTGCCTCGGCAATCCGCTGGGGCTCTTCTAAATCAACCTCTGCGGGTTTCCCCTTCTCTACTGCGCAAAATCTGCAATTTCTTGTGCAAACCTTACCCAGGATGAGAAAGGTTGCCCCCCCCTTAGAAAAACACTCACTGATATTAGGACATCTTGCCTGCTGGCAGACAGTATTCAGGCTTAAATCATTAAGCAAAGCCTGCATTTGATAGCATTGCTCAAGGTTGATCTTCTTATTAAGCCAGGCAGGCTTCCTTATAGAAACTGCCATTTTTTTGTTTAACCCTGTAAAAATTATTGACTCTATGTAAATTCCATTCCAAGCTGCAATATTTTTTCTGTTTTAACGCGCAGGATAACTCTTCTTCTTCAGGGGTTAAACTTGCCTTCCGCAGATTGACAGAAAAAACCTCTTCGAAACATTTCTTAAGAATATCCTGCAGCTCTAAAAATCCTACTTCTCTTTCTAAAGCCTCTGTTAAACAACAAATCTTATCCTTTATGTCCTGATGCTTTTCTTTTAAAAATGAGCTGACAATATCCGTATCTGATGTTAACGGAATACAGCCATGCTGGAATATAACTTCTCTTTTTCTCCTCTGGGCGTTACCGCCTATCTTTTTACCCTGAATAACAATGTCGTTTTTCTCTTTTGAGGCAAAACAAAGCGAATGCCGCATCTTCCCTTCACAAGACAGCACAGCTGCTTGCTGCGCGAATCTTGGGCTTAGGCCTAATCTCTTATAAGTTTCAAACAGGAAAGAACAAACTGTCCGGAAGGAATTATCTATAGAACCGTAAACATTAATTTCCTCCGTCGAGCAAACTAAACTATAGGTCAATTCCCGATAATGAAAAATTACTCCCCCGCCTGTCATCCTCCTTACAAAAAGCATATTGCGCTTATTGCACTCAGCTAAATCCAACACCTGCTGCGGATCCTGAAAATAGCCTAAAGAAAACGCGCCCGGCCGCCATCCATATATTCTCAGAGTAGGCGGGATATTCCCCTGAGAATAAGCTATTAACATAGCCTCATCAACAGCCATATTGGTATAGGCGTCGTTAAAACCCGTATGTATAAACCGCCAGCTATGTTTCATCTCTCCATCTTAAATTAAGCTGCCTCGCTGCCCTTGTTTCATCAAGCCTTTTTACCGGCGTCGTCTGTGGGGCGTCTCTCAATTTTTGTGGATTTGTTTTGACTAACCCGGCAATCTCCTTCATCACCTGTATAAACTTATCCAAACCCGGTTTAGACTCTGTCTCCGTAGGCTCAACCATCAACGCCTCTTTTACAATCAGAGGAAAGTATATCGTCGGAGGATGAATACCTCTATCTATTAAATATTTGGCAATATCCAAAGCGCTAATGCCTGCGGGCTTTTGTTTTATAGCGGAAAATACACACTCGTGCATACAAATTCTATCGTAGGGAAGCTGGAAAAGCTCCTTAAGACAGACGCGGCAATAATTAGCGTTAAGTACAGCGCGTTCGGCAACCTCAATTAACCCTAATTTACCCAAAAGCATTATATAAGCATACGTTTTTAAAATTACCGCAAAATTTCCGTAAAAAGGAGCCACATAACCGATAGACTGCTGCTTATGATATTGTAAACTGAACGTACCGTCTGAACGCCTTATTATCTTAGGAATAGGTAAAAATCCCGCCAATTTTTTGTTTACTCCTACCGGCCCAGAGCCAGGGCCTCCGCCCCCATGAGGAGTAGAAAATGTCTTATGAAGATTTAAGTGAACGACATCAAAACCGATATCTCCCGGCCTTGCTTTACCCAGGATAGCATTGAGATTCGCGCCGTCATAATACATAAGGGCTCCTGCCTTATGAGCAGAATCACAGATCTTCTTTATATCCGGATTGAATATCCCCAGGGTATTTGGACAAGTAAGCATTACCGCGGCTACTTCTTCGGATAGCTTATCCCTGAATATGTTTAAATCCATGCACCCATTTTTATCCGTAGGCACAATTATTACCTCATATCCGGCAATCGCGGCACTAGCTGGATTCGTCCCATGAGAAGAATCGGGAACAATCACATATTTTCGCCGGCTGCCATTATATTTATGATAAGCGGCAATCAACATTATCCCGGTCAGTTCTCCGTGAGCTCCGGCCAAAGGCTGCATGGTAAACGCGTCCATTCCCGTAATCTCAGACAGAAGCCTCTCTGTGTGATAGACAACGTCTAAGGACCCCTGGGCAAGCATCCCTTCCCCTAAAAGCTGGGGGAGTAAAGGATGCATCTGCGAGAATCCTTCCAGTTTTGCTATCCCTTCTGTAAACTTAGGGTTATATTTCATTGTGCAGGAACCCAGAGGATAAAAATTGCTGTCCACAGAGAAGTTCAACCGGGAAAGATTCGTAAAATGCCTTACTAAATCCAACTCTGAAATTTCAGCTAAATTGGGTTCTTTATCCCGACGGTACTTATCAGCAAGCTCGACGTTGAAACAAACATCGGATGCCGGAATCTTGAATCCGCTTCTTCCCTTTACGCTCTTTTCAAAAATTAATCGCATAACACAGCCTCCAGGCTGTCGGCAAATTTAACTATCTGCTCTTTAGTCCTTTTTTCCGTGACTGCTACAAGAAGATAATTATCCATTCCTTTATAAAATCTACCCAGCGGAAAACCACAGGCAAACCCCTTATCAATCATCGCGTTTACTACCTCATCGGCATTCCTGGGAAGAAGAACGGTAAATTCATTAAAAGTAAACGAGCTCCTTTTAACTGTAACATTGGGTATCTTTGCTAAACAGGTTTTAGCAAATTCGGCCTTCTCCAGATTAAGCTGGGCAAGCTCTTTGAATCCTCTCTTGCCCAGGCTGCAGAGATAAATAACCGCCCTTAAAGCGCACAACGCCTCATTAGAGCATATATTGGAAGTTGCCTTCTGCCTTCTTATATGTTGTTCTCTTGCCTGAAGGGTAAGCACAAAACCTTTTTTCCCTTGCCTATCCACTGTGGCGCCGACAATTCTGCCCGGCATCTTTCGCACAAAATCCTTTTTTGTAGCCATAAACCCCAAATAAGGCCCGCCAAAGGACAAAGGTATGCCTAAGCTCTGCCCCTCGCCGGTTGCTATGTCTATCCCCATTGAACCCGGCGTCTTTAAAATACCCAAAGATAAAGGATAAACCGACTCAATTGCCAACGCGCCATATGAATGGGCGTATTTCACAATATCTGAATGGTCATCAACGGCGCCAAAGAAATTGGGATTCTGCAGGATTACCGCCGCGGTTTTATCATCCAAATATTTACGAATTTCATCACGGCAGCTTTGACCATGAATAACGGGAGTCTCTACAAATTCGATCGAAAGATTTGAAGTATAGGTATAAAGCATGGTTCGATAAATGAGATTTACGCCGCTGTCCATAATTATCTTATTTCTCCCCGTAATCCTTATAGCCATCATTACTGCCTCATAAAGCGCTGTTCCGCCGTCATATAGAGAGGCATTAGCCGCGTCTAAATCCACCAACTGGCATATAGCGGTTTGATATTCATAAATTGCCTGAAGCCACCCCTGAGAACACTCCGGCTGATAAGGAGTATAGGCGGTATAAAATTCTGAACGTTCAGCCAAAGCATCCACAACAGCGGGTATATAATGGTCATAAAAACCTGCCCCTACGAAATTAATCAAATGGGTGTTATTCTTTAAGGCGAGTTTTTTCATATGCTCGACTACCTCAAACTCGGACTTACCCTGGGGGATGTTAAAAGATTTTGGCTTTAGATCCTCCTTGATATCCTCAAAAAGGTCTTCCACACGAGAAACCCCTATTACCTTAAGCATTTGTTTTATTTCATCCTGAGTGTGAGGCACATAATTCATTCTGAGAGTCCTTTTAAATATTCCCCGTATTGATGAGGAGATAATAAATTTTCCTTTTCCTTCTCGTCTCTAATCTCAATAACTACCAGCCAGCCTTCTTTATAAGAAGATTGATTGATAATCCCCGGAGATTCATTAAGCTGCTCATTTATCCTGACAACCCTGCCTGAAACAGGGGCGTAAACATCCGAGGCTGCCTTCACTGATTCTATCGTAGCGAGTTGTTTAAATTGCTCAACAGGCGTATCTACCTTAGGAAGCTCGACAAACGTAATATCCCCCAGGGAAGATTGGGCATAATCGGTAATACCTGTTGTAGCTAAATTGCCTTCTATTCTTACCCACTCATGTTCTTTGGTATAAAAAAGCTTATCCGGAATATTCATTATTACCTCC
>JAUXFU010000102.1 GCA_030622705.1 Candidatus Omnitrophota bacterium
ACCGGCTCTGGATGTGATAACGGAGATACTAATAACTGGGAACAGGCATTGATTTTTTGTGAAGGGTTAACCTTTGCTGATCATACTGACTGGCGCCTGCCAAATATCCGGGAACTGATGAGTATAGTTGATTATGGAGAATCTCTCCCGGCCGTAAATACAACCTATTTTACAAATACTGTCACCAGCGATTACTATCACTCGTCTACTACCGACGTCAGCGCTACCAACTATGCCTTTGGAGTGAAGTTCTCCGTTGGCTACGTGTCCCTCTGCAGCTTCGGTAAGGCCTTGAACTACTACTATGTGCGTTGTGTGCGGGGAGGCCAGTGAGTATTTTGATTGGGGATGTTCCCCCTCGTTTGGTGCCCAGGGGTGTGGGGATAGCAGGCGAAAGCCTGCTGCGGAGAGAGAGCACCCTTTCGGGTGTTGTCCAGGGGGATTGGGATTTTTAATATCAGAGGTCCAATATCAGGGGTCTTATTTCCAACAACGTCAAGGAGGCAATAAAAGTTGGAGGCAAGACCTCTTTTTCGGGATAGGAATTGAAAGAGATAATGGCTTTGACGTGCATTATTAAGTGTGATAAACTTCAGTTATGGTTAGATATTATTACAGAACTTTGTTAACAAGTAGATTAGAGATTTTAAGAATGGGCAACTCGATAGGGAGATTTTATCCCGGCCTCGTGGCAAAAGAGACGGAGAGGAATAATTCAGAAGGGATGTTATGCGAAAACCGATCCAGGTTTGTCTACATGCTAAAAAGCAGTTAAAGGAAAGAAAGATTCCTGAAGATTTGATTAAAAAAGTATTACTTCATCACGGGCAGGTTATTGATTCATATAGCGATAGAAAGATTGCTCAGGATATTGTAAAATATAAAGGAGAACGATTCTTAGTCAGAGTTGTCTACGAGGAAACGGAAAGAGAATTAAAAGTAGTTACAGTTTATCTAACTACAAAGGCAGAAAAGTACTGGAGGCGAAAAGATGCGTATTAGTTATGATGAAGTAGATGATGCAATGTATATTCGCTTTAGCGAGACAGAGTACTATCAGAGCGACGAAGTAAAAGAGGGAGTCATCTTAGATTTTGATAAAGAAGGCAGGATTATTGCTTTAGAATTGCTTGATGTTTCTAAACGTCTTCCTAAGGCGAGCATGGATAGTATTAATTTTGAGGTTAGCCATCCCGAGCGGTTTGTAAAACGTGAATAGGGGGCGTTGTGCTTTAAGTTCAGATAACGGAACTAACGCAGCTTATACTCCGGAAACTTACTGAAAATCGCAATTGGGGGCGTTGCCTAAGGGGACACCCCGTCCAGTGTCCAGGGGTGTGGGGAAAGCACCCTTTCGGGTGCTCTCCTGGGGGGATAGGTCTTCGATCCACAAATGAAAAGGTATTTTTTATTATTTCCAATTTTATTAATTGGGATTTTCTCTTCTGCCTGGCTGACTGCAGAAGATAAAATAGAGCAACGAATAGTAAAAGGTAATTCCTTAAGCCCGCTTATTAAACCAGGAGATAAAGTGAGAATATATTTCAGTTATTATCTTGAGCATGAGATTCAAAGGGGAGATATTGTTGTGCTTGAGCATCCTGGGCATTCCAATCCTATTATTAAGATTATTAAGTGTATCCCAAAAGATAGATTTGAGTTAAAAGAATCAGAGGACGGAGCTTTTAATATTTTGCTAAACGGGAAGGTTTTAAAAAATTCATCCAATCAAGCATATAAATTTAGTAAAAACAGAAAAAGGATGCTTTCATTATACCAAGAGGATTATGGAGGAATTATTCCTGAAGATACATATCTATTACTGGGGGATAAGGCTTCCGGTTCACTTGATGCCAGCCGCTTTGGCCTGATTGATAAGAAGGAAATTCTGGGTAAGGTGGAGTTAGTTAATTAGGATGGAATTTGGGGGACGTTCCCTAAGGGGACACCCTGGCCGTATGGGTTAAGGGCATTGGGTAATTTAGGGTATCAGGATTTGGTTATTTGGGAATTAGGGTATTAGCGATTTGATGATTTCAATATTAGAGGTCTTGTCTCTGACAACGTCAAGCAAACAATAAGGGTTGGAGGCAAGGCCTCTTTTTTGATATCAGGGTTCTGAACTGACAAAATCATTTCTGAAATGTATATTAATTGCTGTAATCCTAAAGGATAGACCTTCCTAATTCTTCATAAAGGAAGGGTCTAATCAAGAGAGCGCTGTCTATTTTTGGTAATATTTCAGCGCTTTCTATAATCATTCTTGACATAGTATCACTGGCGTGATAAACTTCTGCTATGAGTAAAATCTTGAGTAAGCTTATCGGCGATATTCTGGTAAGCGCGGGGGCGATTAGTCCCGAGCAGCTGAAAGAGGCTTTGGAATTACAGAAAACAAACGGCGGATATTTAGGGGAGCTTTTATTGAGTTCGGGATATATAAAGGAAGAAGCCTTTGCCTACGCTCTTTCTTTGCAGTATGGCCAGGATTTGCCGTATATTGGCCTGGATAAGTACACATTAACGCCGGAGATAATCAGGTTAGCCCCGCGGGATTTTGTAAATAGGTACAGGGTGGTACCAGTGGATAGATTTCGGGATATCCTGACTTTGGCTATAGCCGACCCGGAGAACATTGACGAGATCTCGGAAAAATTAGGAAAGCTTACCGGGATGAAGTTAGAGGTTTTTCTTACTACCACAGGCCAGTTAAACAGGGCAATAGCGAGGTATTTTTAGAGACTTCTAAAAAGTTTATGAAACCACGAATGAGCACGAATACACACGAATTATTTAAAAGTTTTTAAAATTAAACCCATTCGCGTGCATTAGTGTTAATTCGTGGTTACAAAAAACCAGCTTTTAAAAAGTTTATAAAACCACAAGATAATACTAGATTTGAACAAGATTAAAAATCGAAATAGCGGGGGGAAATCATGGAACAGGCTCAAATTTTGTTAATTGAAAACGATAAGGAAAGCATTAATTTTATTACCACTACCCTTAAGCAGAATGATTATTCGGTTTGGATTAGCAAGGATGCCAGCGAGGCGATGGAGTTGTTGCGTCAAAGAAAATTTGCCGCGGTTCTTAGTGAGATACGAATTTCATCTTTGGACGGACGCCAGTTGATCAGAGAGATAAAGAAATTCAATCCCTCCACAAGTATTGTGGTGATTACTCCTTATAATTTAATCTCTGAGGCAATCGGTACAATGGAGGAAGGTGCATTTGGTTATGTTACCAAGCCATTTAATGCTTCCGAGATACGCATTGTTTTAGAACACGCCGTTGAGCAGTATTGCTTAAGAGGCGAAGCAGGCGAGAAGACCTATTATCATCAATTGTCTTTGATTGACGGTTTGACCGGTCTTTATAACCACCGTCACCTCTATGATGTATTACAGGAGGAGCTGCGTAAACTCAGGCAGCACCCGCATCATTTAAGCCTGCTGATGCTTGATATCGATGACTTCAAGAAATATAATGATACCTATGGCCACCAGACAGGCGATGTATTGATTAAGGATTTAGCCGGTTTAATTACCCGCGCTATTCGCGGGGGAGATATGGCTTTTCGCTATGGCGGAGAGGAGTTTGTGATTTATTTTCCGCAAACACAGAAACAGGCCGCGCTTTTGGTTGCCGAGCGTATCTTGAATCTGGCAAGATTGCATTTGCCGGCTACGGTAAGCATCGGGCTTGCTTCTTTTCCTGTTGATTCTGATAATTCCGAGGAGCTGATTTTTAAGGCAGACAAAGCCCTGTATGAAGCCAAGCGTATGGGCAAAGACCGGGTGTGCTTGGCGTGAGTGGGCATAGATGAAAAAAACCGCGGATTAACGGATATAAAGAGATGCAGCTTTTTACGATTGTTCTAATAATGGCGATTGTGACAATATGCCCGGCTCTGGTAATCGGGGTTGTGGGTTTTGCCGCGGTCAAGGCATTGGGCCGTAATCCATCGGCAGCGCCGAGAATATTTATTGCGATGATATTGGCGTTTGTTTTTGCCGAGGGGATTGCGATTATTGCGCTTTTGGCGGTGATGAATATATTCAGATAGGTTTTATTCGCTATTTACGCACCCAACAAAAATAACGAACCAAACGGAAGTAACGAGAGTAACGGAA
>JAUXFU010000125.1 GCA_030622705.1 Candidatus Omnitrophota bacterium
AAAATAGCCAGGGTTGCTGATAAGATAGTCGAATATTCTTTATATGGGTTGATATTTTGTATACCTATTTCTTCCTCAGCGATTGAGATATTTGCCGGTTTGGCGATTCTTGGCTTTGTTGTTAAAAAGATTCTTCTTAGGAAAAGTCCATTCCATGAGCAGCCCCTTTTAACTACCAATCTATTTCTTTTATTGTTTATCGTCTTTAGCGGGCTTGCGCTGCTTAATAGCGGACTCTATCTTAAAAAGAGTTTAGAGGCGTTGTTTTTTAAATGGATAGAGTATATTTTAATCTTTTTAATAGTTAAGGATACATTAAATAGCCCACGGCGTTTGAATAAAGCTGTGATGATTCTTCTGATGGTTGGCGGGATTGTCGGGATTGATGGCCTTTTTCAGCACTTCCTGGGCTGGGAGTTTTTAAGGCAAAGGCCGGTAATTGAGATAAGAGAAGTAATCCGCGCTATTACCGGTCCGTTTAAACACCACAATGACTTTGCGGCTTATTTAGTTTGTGTTTTACCTTTAGCGTTGGCACTGTTTTTGGCAGGGGTCAAAGAAAAGATTTATCGTATTGGTTTGTTTTTTGTGGTAGTTTCATTAGGTTTATGCCTTTTGTTTAGTTTTTCTCGCGGAGGCTGGCTGGGTTTTTTGGCAGCCGGCTTATTGATGTTGGTTCTTTCACGTAAAGCTAAGGTTATCGTGATTATTGTTTGTAGTTTTATGCTTATGTTAGTTTTTTTGCCGCTGACCAGGGGTAGAGTAATTTTGACTTTTTTAACCGGAACAGGTGCAAGTAGGTTTGATATCTGGCAGGGGGCATGGGAGATAATCAGAGAGAATCCTTTTCTTGGCAAAGGCATAGGCACGTTTATGCAGTATTTCCCCCTGCATACCCATGAATTAGGGGTTCAGTACGCGCATAACTGTTATCTGCAAATGTGGACAGAGATTGGGGTGTTTGGTTTATTGAGTTTTCTTTTGTTTGCGGGCTCAATTTTGTATCAGGGGATAAAGACGTTCAGGGAAAAAGCAGGGGTAGGCATCTTCGGGGATATTTCCTTTCGGGATAAACATAGCTTTTCGCGGCAGAGGTCTTTGGCGATGATGCTTGGATTTACTTGCGCGATCTTTGGTTTTCTTGTGCATAGTTTCTTTGATACACAGTTTTATTCCTTGCAGCTATCGGTTCTTTTCTGGGTTTTTCTGGGGATGGTTTCCTCCCAGACGCAGCTATTAAGAGCTACCGAGTAGCACAATTGGGGACAGTTGTTAATGCTCACTAATTCGGTAAATCTTAAGGATATTGGGTGATTAGGATATCAGGGTTTGGATATTAGGGTATTGGGATATGAGGTCGAGAAAAACCTATCAGTGACAAGCATTTATAAGCAGTTTTACCAAATCCCCTAATCTGCTAATCTCCAAATCCTAATTTCCTAATATTCTAATGCCCTTAAAAAAATTGCTTAATTACTGAGTAATTACAAAAGTCCCCAATTTTTTTAAAAACAATCAGGTTTTGATTGATGAAGAAGGCTCACTTTACTGTAGATCAGGATAATCAGCTTTTAATAGGGTCGCCGGCACTGAAACAATTGCTTGTAGTAAATGGGAAATTCTCTCTGGATACGGATAATAATTTAATTTATTTGTTAAATGAGACGGTTGGGTGGAGGCGGGAGTATGGTTTGCCTAATAGAATAAAATTTAAGGGCAGATGGAGCTTAAACGAGAATTATGACTTAGAGCTTTATCTGGATAAAACCGAAGAGCAATTCAACGGCGATTATTTGTGCCTTAAAGGCAGAGTTCTTTACGCGGGGCAGGAGAGTTTTGTCTTTCAGCTAAACAGCCGCGATAAGCGCAGGGCGAATAGATTAAGCCTGCTTAAGTTTTCCGGTATCTGGCAGGCAGATGAATTTAATCGAATTATATTCCAGGTTAAGAAAAAGGCAACTCCGGATACTCTCGCGTTTAAAGGAATCTGGCAGGTAAACGCGAATCAGCAGATTAGCTATGAATATGAAAAGATACAGCTTAAAACCAAGCGCAAAATTAAGGATACCCTGGTGTTTACCGGTTTCTGGCAGGTTTTCTCGGCGAATCGCCTCAGTTATATTTTATCGTATACCCTTCCTCGTAATGAGATCCTTCGGGACTCCGCAAGGGCGCGGGGCAGCTCTGCCTCACGGTTTGATTTTCGCGCGCATCTGGAAACCCCTAATCTGTATCCTAAAAAGAGCGTGATTAAATATCGTTTGGGAGTGGGGATACGCAGGGACTTACAGCCTGCCTTAAGCCGGATTATTTATCTTTACGGCACCTGGAAATTCAGCCGCAGGCTTGGGCTTTCTTTTGAGATGCACTACGGCCGGGCAAAGGTCAAGCGGTTAACTTTCAATACGCAGGTTAATTTAAGCCAAAGGGATAAGATTATTTTTCAATTAACCGATAATCGCGGCAGGCGGCTGGGTATTTCGGTAATTTATCGGCATCGTTTTTTGCTTTAGCGTGACGCTAACTGGTTTCTGCGTTTAAGGCAGGCAGGCCGGGAGCGAAAGGCAGAGGCAGGGATGCGTATTAGTTTTTGACAGGAAGTAAGAATTATGAGATATGGTTTAAGAGTTGTTCTGATGAGCTTGATTAGTCCGATTGTCTTATCCGGATGCGCTACGGAATATAACTTAGTTACCAAGCAGCAGGAGAAGATTTTTTATAGCACTGACAGGGAAGTTAGTATAGGCCAGCGAATTGCCCGCGCGGTTGAGAAAAAGTATAAATTAGTTGAGGATCCTCTGGTTCAAAAGCGTGTTGAGGATATCGGAAGGGCGGTTGCCGGGGTTTCTGACCGCAGGGAGATAAAGTATCATTTTAAGGTGATTGAGGATAAACAGGTTAATGCCTTTGCGCTTCCCGGCGGCTTTATCTATGTTAACAGCGGCCTGGTTGATAAGGTATCCAGTGATGACGAGTTAGCCTGCGTTTTAGGTCATGAGGTTGGGCATGTTGTTGCCCGGCATAGCGTCAAGAGGCTTCAGGCAATGATGGGATATAATTTTTTAAGGATTTTGGCGGCTCATGTGCCTGATGCCGGAAAGCTGGCCGCGGGAATAGATATAGCTTTTATGCAGATAATGCTGGGTTATTCACGGGAGGATGAGCTCTTAGCCGATCAGTTAGGCGCTCGTTACGCGAAACGCGCAGGTTTTAATCCTGAGGCAATGATTAGTTTCCTGGAGAAATTACATCAGATAAGCCGCAGGGAACCATTGCGCCCAAAGTCTTATATCCGGACTCATCCGTATGTCCCGGATAGAATCCGCGTGGTAAAGCAGGAGTTAGGCATTCCCCTTACCTTTGGCGATTACATCAACATCGAGCAGCTGCCGCATGGAGAGTAATCGAGGTTTGATCTCAGCAGAAAACACAGCGGAAAGGAGAAAAGTGGTTCAAAAGAAAAAGGATGTATGCTTGGAGTGCAATGCGGTTTGTTGTCGCAACCTGGCCTTTTCGTTAACAAAACCAAGAACTGTTGCCGATATTGAGATGGCGAGATGGCAATTACAATT